>JBAUWG010000525.1:0-6056 GCA_049583675.1 Desulfobacterales bacterium
TCGCATGCCTTGATTTCGAACAAAAATCCTGATTTATGGATGGACACTAGTTATCGGTTAATAGTTATTGGTTTTTTAATTTCAAAATACGAAAATCTGCTCCACTTTTGATTTAAATTAAATAATATAATGTTTCCTTATGAATAACGGATAAATAAAAACCAATAACTACAATTGAGTGCATTATGCTAAATGGTAGTGCCATTGAATTTATATAATTGCTATTATTATCAAACATCGCCTAAAAAGTCTATCAAGAAACATCTATTTGCCTGATTTATACTATAATTTCTCGAACCCGTCTTTTCATCTCCGTTTGTGTAGAAGCCGTAACAATAATTATGAAATATATTTCACAATCGTGCATTTTCTCGCTCACGTCTGAATTATCTAACTATATGAAATTAGGTTAAATAAAAAGGTTATTCGATGTTTGCATGATTTTTGCAGCCGGAAGGAGCAAATCTTGTCCGCCGATGGTGTGTGGCGGATCGGCATTGCGGATCATTCTATCAGGGGATTATTTTTAAACAAATAATAAATGGTGGAAATTATGTTTAAAATTTTATTGATCATTTCGGTCATCGTGGCGATTTCCTGTATGTGCGTGGTTGTCGCGTGTCTGCTATCCGCTGCAAAGGAAAATGGATTGCCGGATATTGACGATGTTGACCTTGTGGAGCTGTTTTCATCGAAAATACAAAAAGTCTAGCCCCCTGGCATTCGATTTGGATAACGTCATTATTTTTCAACAACAATCGTGATCTTCATTCCAGGTTTAAGTCGAATATACTCTCCATCTCGCGTCATCATTCCGATTTCATGGTGACCGCAACAATCACATGCGCGTGCGGTGACAATACCCTCGACGCTGATTTCTTGATCATCTCCATCACTCATCAATCGTCATCCTTTCTTGTCCGGATTAATAATCGACCCCATCGCATTATACGCAGCAGATGCATATTTCGGCAATGGTACCGGTTGAAACCTTCTTTATCCAAAGAAATATTTGAAGTTCACACTGACCTGTGTTAATAAGTCTCCGATCAATTATTAATAAAATCGGCCTATATTTCCCATAAACCCGATACATTCGTCAAGTCAGATTCGGGTGAATTCGCCACGTTTTCAATAGAGGCAAGTTTATGGAGGATCAAACATTCGCCGTCGCTGTCTGGGTAAAAGTTACCGCATGGATGGTGATAATTGTCGGGCTTTATCTCACCACCCTTTACGATTACCTTCTTTTTCACAGCCTGGTTGAGATTTTCAGCGTTCTTATCGCCTTTGGTATTTTTGCAATTGCCTGGAACTGCCGACGATTTATAGAAAATACCTACTTTCTTTTTTTGGGGATCGCATATCTGTTTGTCGGGGGACTGGATCTTATCCATGCATTGGCGTATAAAGGCATGGGGGTCTTTTCCGGATATCAAACCAATCTGCCCACGCAATTGTGGATTTCAGCGCGGTATATGGAGAGTATTTCGCTCCTGATTGCCCCGACTTTCATTGTCCGAAACATCAGGAAGCGTTTCATATTTATTGCGTATATTTTGGCGGCATCCCTTATCCTGACCTCTATTTTTTACTGGCATATTTTTCCCGCCTGTTTCGTTGAAGGCCTCGGGTTGACCATGTTCAAAAAGGTCAGCGAATATGTGATCTCATGCATTCTCATCGGTGCCATTGTCTTTATGTTTAAACATAAAACAGACTTCGATGGACACATCTTTAGACTGTTGATTGCATCCATTCTGGTGACAATAGGTTCTGAATTGTCCTTTACCTTCTACATCAGCGCCTATGGATTTTCGAATCTTGCAGGGCATTTTTTGAAGGCAATCTCCTTTTATCTTGTTTATAAAGCCATAATTGAATCCAGTCTTGTAAGGCCATACAGTCTTATATTCAGAACTTTAAAACAGCGCGAAGAAGATCTTTCCCATTTTAATCTTGAGCTGGAAAAACGTGTCGAACAACGAACGGTCGCGTTGCAAAAAGAAATCAATGATCGAAAGCATGCTCAAGAAGAGCTCTTAAGGAGCAGGGCCATGCTTCAATCCGTCTTCGACGGGATTTCCGAGCCCCTGTTCCTCTTGGACAAAAACCTGACGATAAAGATACTCAATAAGTCTGCACATGAATACTACGGGACTGAAGGCCGGGATGTCCTGGAAAAACCTTGCTATATCGCGTTCCTAAAGAGATCGAATCCGTGTGAAGAATGTATCATTGCCTCAGCGGTTTCAGAGGGGCGGCACGGAGACTTTGAACGTACGAGCTTCATGAAGCCCGAGAGATTGGAGCGGGTTGTCATATATCCGGTAAAAAAGAAGTTGGGCCGTAATGGATTGTTCATTATCCGCATCAGTGATATCACGGAATCAAAGATGTTGGAGAGGCGGCTGATACAAAATGAAAAAATGGCTTCTCTGGGTGTTCTCATTTCGGGGATCGCCCATGAAATTAATAACCCGAATAATTATATTTCCGTCAACATTCCGATATTAAGAGATTACCTCAACGTTGTGATGCCGATCATTGACGAATACGCCCAAAAACACCCGGACCTGGAAATAATGCATATGACTTATGCTGAATTTCGTGAAGATATTTTTGAGCTTTTGGACAATGTTCAGCATGGATCCAGGCAGATCAAATCCATCGTTCGGGATTTAAAAGGATTTTCAAAGCTGGATAATCCTAAAAAGATTGAAAAAATTGATCTTAAGCCGTTGATTGACAAAGTCATTTCGTTTTGCAGGGCCAAGCTTGAAAGACATGTAAAGACCTTTAAGATTCAGATACCGGGACATCTGCCCGAGGCGCGGGTCGAGTCGCAATTGCTGGAGCAGATATTGATTAATCTTCTAATCAATGCCGCCCAGGCGTTTGATCAACCAGTTGATGATAATTCAATGGTGAATCTGTCCGTTTCAATGGATGATGGCAAAGAGAATCGATTGATCATCGAAGTCAGCGATAACGGCAAGGGGATGGACGAAGGGACGATGGCGAAAATATTTGACCCTTTTTTTACTACAAAATCTTTGGAAGGGGGAACCGGTCTCGGGATGTATATCGTCCATAATCTCGTTGAAAAATTGGATGGGGAAATTGAAGTTGACAGCAGGTTGGGGCAGGGGACTCATTTTAAAGTCATATTGGATACAGGGGCATAGCGCGGGGATTATTTTGGGAAGCAGAATCATAGCGATAGACGACGATCAGATTTTTCTTAACAGCATCAAAAGGAGTCTTGTCACTTCCGGCTTTAGATCCATCACCCTTGAAAGCGACCCGAAAAAAGCCGCTTCACTTTTTAAAGACGGCCAAACCTTTGATATTGCCCTGATAGATGTATCGATGCCCGGCATGCCGGGCCTTGAACTTTTAGAAAATATAAAAACCAACAATCCTGATACGGAATGTATTATGGTCACGGGTCTCGATGAAGCAGCGGCTGCAGTCAGATCGATGAAGATAGGCGCCTACGATTACCTGGTCAAACCCGTAGAAAGGGATGATCTTATATTGACCATCAAACGTGCTCTGGAAAGAAAACGGCTGTTTAACATTGCTGACATCGGCAAGGGAACACATCCGCCTGAACTTTTGAACGAAGATGCCTTTAAATCCATTGTGACCGGATCGGCAAATGTATTGAAGATATTGAAAGAAACCGAACTCCATGCCGCCAGCGACGTTCCCGTGCTGATCAGCGGAGAGAGCGGCACCGGCAAAGAACTGCTTGCAAGAGCCGTCCATGCCGCCAGCCCCAGGGCAGCGTCCGTGTTTACACCCGTTAACATGGCCTCGCTGACAGGCACCCTGTTTGACGCCGAATTCTTCGGGCACACAAAAGGCGCCTTTACCGGTGCGGAAAAAGACCGGCCGGGGTATCTGGAGTATTCGAATGGGGGCACGCTGTTTCTGGATGAAATAAGCAATCTTCCGCTTGAGCTCCAGGGAAAGCTGCTCAGGGTGTTGCAGGAAGGTGAATATTTGAAGCTCGGTACAGATACTCCTCGGAAAACGGATGCCCGTTTTATTTCTGCAACCAATGAGGATCTGGAAAAGCTGATGGCCAAAAAGCTGTTCCGAAGGGATTTGTACTACCGCCTTAAGGGAGGATGGCTGCACCTGCCGGCACTCAGGCAAAGGAAAGAAGATATCCCTATGCTGGTGAACTATTTCTTGAATGAGTTTTTAGGGATTGATAAAAATCCGGGCATAGAAGAAGAAGCCTTGTCCCTGCTTTTCAATTATGATTATCCGGGGAATATCAGAGAACTCAAATCGATTATCAAATCGGCCGTGAACCTTGCCCATGGCCGAAAGATTTCAAAACGATTTCTTCCGGATACGATCCAAAAACAAAAAACCAAGACAGGGCCGCCCTGTCAGCCGGGAACAGAATCGCTGGTTTCCCTCGCTCAAATGGAAAAGTCCTATATCCTGAAAGTCTACCGCCAAACCGAAAATAACAAGTCCCAAACCGCGAGACTTTTAGGCATTGCCTTGAATACCCTGCGAAAAAAACTCGAATCCTACGAAGTTTCGTAACAAACATTTGGAACGTTTTGTTCGTTGAAATCGTTAAGATGGTTAAGATCGTTACCAAAGCCGCCGGCGCTGATATGTTTCGAGCTATACTCCGGTCAACTTCTGATGGTCAGATTTTGAACATCCAGAGTGTAATTATTTGATAATATAGATCATACACTGTCTAAGTGCTCAATTTTTGCACACCCGGGCCGTCCTTTTACCGCATTTTCAAACCATCCTTTCCCGGATATTTTTCAATTCTATCTTATTGATATATCATTGTTTATTTTCTCGATGGAGACATTTTTCCGAATTGGCATGTTTTGTGCTGATAGGTGTCTTTTAAAGGGTTGTTTCATCCAGAACAATCGCCCTTTAAACTCCGGCACTACAACGAATTCAAACGAGGAAGGTATTCTTCATGGATTATGCAAACAGTATGGATGATCACGTTAAACACCGGCAAGTCCAGGATCATAACGATCTGGCTCATAAGATCTTTTCCAGGCGTCACAACATGAAACCCCTGGTACAAAAAAAAGACGATAATCATTTGAACACGCTTGGGAAAATCGTTTCATTCAGAAAAATATCAGATTTATACAACCGGAGCGCCGGAGCAAAAACCCCCGCTTGTTTTGCAAAAATCATCACCCGGGACAGAAAAATGAAAGATGTTTTTCGGCAGGTTGCCAATGTTGCCGAATATGATTATGCGGTTCACATTTCCGGTGAAACCGGTACCGGTAAAGAACTTGTTGCCGAAGCCATTCACCAGGCCAGCCCTCGCAGAAACGGCCCTTTTGTACCCATCAATTGTGGTGCGTTACCCGAAAATCTCATTGAAAGCGAACTTTTCGGACATGTAAAAGGCGCTTTTTCCGGCGCAATCCGCGACAGAAAGGGGCGGTTTGAACTGGCCGATAAGGGCACGATTTTTCTGGATGAAGTTGCCGAGCTGTCCAAGTACATGCAGACAAAGCTTTTACGCTTTCTTCAGGATGGGAAATTTGAAAGGGTTGGCGGCGAAAAAACAGTCTCGGTCGATGCCAGGGTCCTCAGCGCAACCAACAAGGACCTTAAAAAAGAAAGGAAGAAAAACAGTTTCAGGGATGATCTGTATTACCGGATTAATGTGGTGCCGGTTCATCTTCCGCCGCTTCGTGACCGCAAGAGCGATATTCCTTTGTTGGTCGATCATTTTTTAACACAGGCCACCAGACAATATAACCGGAGTCCGGTTGTGGTCTCTGACGAGGCTATGGCATTCCTTACGGAATATTCATGGCCCGGAAATGTCAGAGAGCTTCAGAATGCGGTTCAGTATTCTTTTGTCAAAAGCAATGGTGTTGAAATTACGCCCGATGATCTTCCAATGGAAATTGATCATTCCCACTTTTTTATGAACAGAAACAGCGCTTCACGCAAGCTCAATGTTGAACGCGTTGAATTTGAAATTGAAAAAACAGGCGGCAACAAGGCCAAAGCAGCGAGACTCCTCA
>JBAUWG010000526.1:0-3458 GCA_049583675.1 Desulfobacterales bacterium
TCGATGTCGGCGCCATTGTCACGTCTCTGGGTGGCGGCGGCCATACATTTGCGGCAGCCGCAACAATAAAGGAGAAGACGCTGGCACAGATTGAAAACGAATTGATCGAAATCCTTTATAAAAAAATTTCTTAAATTTTTTTCTTGAGAACCGGGAAAGACCGCCACAGCATCAGGATACAATTTCTGGGCCGCAAGCATTGACGCCAATGCATCAAAATCGGCATTGATGTGTGTCGTGATGACGGTCAGGCCCCTGGTTTGTTTTATTTGCGGTTGTGCCACAATGACACCTTTTTAAGCTTATATTCTTTCTAGTTACGAGCTTGGGTAGATGGATGACCTAAACGACCGCAATATTTTCTTACAAATAGTTTAAAGTTTTTGGCAGAAAATATCGAATATTAAACATATGCATATATGAATGCGTTTATCAAGCGGTATAGTCTTCCGTTTGGCAATAAATTTTGCAAACCTGTTGTTGTTTGATCAGGATTATGATATTATTTATATTATAGGTACATAGCCTATGCTGGCTCCATCATAAGGAGGAATAAATCATGCCGGTGTATTTATGGAAGGGGAAGGATCGACACGATAAAACCAAAAAAGGTGAAATGGAGGCGCCATCCGAAGATGTTGTGCGTTCGGAATTGACCCGACGAAAAATTACGTCCGCCAAGGTTAAAAAGAAACCAAAGGACTTGTTTGAAAATGTTTCTTTCATGAAGCCCAAGGTGAAACAGGCCGATATTATCATTTTTTGCCGGCAATTTTCTACGATGATAGACGCCGGACTTCCCATTATTCAGTGTCTCGATATTCTCTATGCCCAGAATGACAACAAAACGTTTAAAAAAATGCTCAAAGAGGTCAAGGCAAGCGTCGAGAGCGGGCAGACCCTTTCAGAAGCATTAAAAAAATACCCCAAACAGTTCGATGATCTGTTTGTAAATATGATTGCCGCCGGAGAAGCCGGCGGTATCTTGGATTCGATTCTAAGACGGCTGTCGTCCTATCTGGAGAAATCTGCAAAACTAAAATCCAAAATAAAAGGCGGCATGACCTATCCTCTTGTGACCATAGTTATTGCCATCGTTGTCGTTGCGATTATCATGGTTTTCGTCATTCCCGTGTTTGAGGAAATGTTTTCGAGCATGGGGAGCGCACTTCCGGCTGCCACCCAGTTGGTCGTTAATTTAAGCAGAGCTGTTAAATCCAACATTTTTTATATCATCGGCGCAGTAATTGTCGCTTTCTTTGCCATACGGCGTTTTTATAAAACGGAAAAAGGCAAGATCCTGATGGATGACTTCCTGTTGAAACTGCCGCTTTTCGGGCAATTAATCCGCAAAGCCGCCGTTGCCAAATTTACGCGGACCATGGGTACCATGCTGACCAGCGGCGTCGCAATATTAGACGCGCTTGAAATTGTTGCGAGGACCGCAGGCAATAAAACCATTGAGAAAGCGGTGTTTGATACACGAACGGCCATTGCGGAAGGTCGAACAATGTCCGATCCGCTCTCTGAAAGCGGAGTTTTTCCCTCAATGGTTTGCCAAATGATTGCGGTTGGTGAAAGCACGGGTGCGCTTGATGCAATGTTAACAAAAATCGCCGACTTTTATGAAGAGGAAGTCGATCAGGCCGTTGAGAATCTGACATCATTGATAGAGCCGTTTATGATTGTATTTTTGGGTGTGGTGATCGGCGGTCTGGTGGTGTCCATGTATCTGCCTATCTTTAAAATGGCATCGGCCATGGGTTGATGAATTATAAAGCCTATAATGAACATTATGCGCAGTCCTTCAATGAAGTCTGAAGGTGATTTAGACCAAAAGCTTAAATGGCTTATGGTCTTTCGAATCCTATTTGCCGCATTATTGTTGACTTCAACGATTGTCGTTCAACTCAATGGAAAGACTTACCCTTCGGCTAAATCTTTCACCGTCCTTTACAGCCTTTCCGTCTTCATATTTCTGCTGTCGATTTGCTATATTATTATTTATCGCAAGCAAAAAATAAAGTTTCTTTTCCCGTATATTCAAATCGGGATCGATACCTTTTGTGTAACACTGATCATTCTCATTACCGGCGGCTTCGCCTCCTTTTTTTCTTTTTTATATCTGTTGGTCATCATTTATTCCAGCATGATCATATTTAGAAAGGGGAGCATGATCGTGGCCGCGCTTTGCAGCATCCAGTACGGCATTTTGGTCGACCTGGAATATTTCGGCCTGATCCGTTCTTATTTTTCAAAAGAGAGCAGCGCCATCGGCAACTATGCTTGGGACTTTGTGTTTTTCAAGGTGGTGATCACCATGGTGGCATGCTTTGCTGTTGCCTTTTTAAGCGGTCTTCTGTCGGAACAGCTCAGACGGACAAAAAAAGAGCTTTCGGCCATTAAAGATCGGATAGAGCGTGTGGAGAAAATGGCTTATCTGGGTGAGATGGCGGCCGGAATGACCCATGAAATCAAGAATCCCCTGGCCTCGCTGGCAGGGTCGATTCAGATTTTAAGAAAAGAAATTCCCTACAATTCCGAACATGACAAACTGATGCGGATTGTACTGCGTGAAACAGACCGTCTCACTTCCCTCGTGAATAATTTTCTATTGTTCGCAAAACCGCCGGTCGGCAAAATCGAAAAAGTCGATCTCGAAAGCGCCTTGACGGAAGCGATCAAGCTTTTTGAAAAAAATCAGAACAACAGTTCCAAGGTGTCGATTATAAGCGATTTTTCTCCCAATCTTTGGGTTGAAATGGATCCCGTTCATCTCCACCAGGTCATGTGGAATATCCTCCTGAATGCAGCTGAAGCGATTGAAAGTGAAGGCCTTATAAAGGTCAGGACGTATCCTTTGAAGCAGCGCTTTGCATGCATTGAAGTTGATGACAATGGTTGCGGCATGACAAAAACCCTCATACAGTCGATCTTTGACCCCTTTTTCACAACCAAACCCAGCGGGACAGGGCTGGGCCTTTCCATCGTTCACAGAATCCTCGAATCGTACAATACGTGGCTTGATGTTGACAGCGAAGTCGGCAAAGGCACGCGATTTGCTTGGAAATTAGATCGGATAGATATTCAAACTTAATCTTGACACCTACGTGCAAATAGGTTAGCAAAACAAGTTTAATCATTTGTACCTATGGCTTTCTCTTGTTTGGCGTAGCCGAAAAGTAAGAACTGATCACAACCATCTGTTTCAAAGATCTTAACGGTTACATAATGTGATGGACTTTCTATTTATGACACTAAGCATATGGATAAAAAGAGCGCGATCATAGAAAATCGAAAACAAAAGATCATCGATTTAAAAAATAACCATATTAATCTCTTTCCCAACGATTTTATAGTATTGCATACTATTCGCGATATTATAGAGGCCATTGAGACATCACCGGACCGTCTGACCCCCGATAACCCTGATTTTGTTGTAGCCGGACGTATGATGG
>JBAUWG010000527.1:0-1590 GCA_049583675.1 Desulfobacterales bacterium
AATTAAACCCCGGCAAAGTTGTCAGAACCTGCGGCAAGCTGCTGGCAGAGTTCGGTTTCAGCAAAGATGATTTGCAGATTGAAACGGCGTAAATCGTTTTTAACCTTGACAAATTCCAACAGATCGCTGATTTTGGCTGAGTCGAAATCTAAGCTTCGACACCGAGACTGCGCTCGGTAGAAATGGCTTTTGCGGGGCAACAAATTTTTTAAGTGGGTTTCAGGTGTCAGCTATCCGTCGGTCGCCGAAGTTTTCAGTTTGATCGAAATGGAGACATGCCTCAAATCTTCGACCGTAGGCCATCTTCCCTGCGCATAGCACCAAAAATCTGACACCTGAAACCTCGCGTTTTTAACAATAGGTTGTCAAGATAAAACGCCTTAAGCGCATACCATGCTGAAAACGAAATCTCATGACTGCCAGCTATCTCTTT
Organism: Desulfobacterales bacterium; assembly: GCA_049583675.1. Classification (GTDB taxonomy): domain Bacteria; phylum Desulfobacterota; class Desulfobacteria; order Desulfobacterales; family UBA11574; genus UBA11574. The sequence goes on from JBAUWG010000527.1 coordinate 434, forward strand.
TACGATATTGAAACTACGGGGTTAAACAAGGCCTTTGATCAGGTTTTACAGTTTGCCGCCATTCGCACCGACAGCCAATTGAATGAAATCGGCCGCCATGACATCAAAATCAGGCTGCGACCGGATGTCATTCCTTCCCCCCTGGCGATCCTCACCAATCGCATCCCCGTCGCCGAGCTTGCCGGCGGTCTGTGTGAATACGATGCCACCGTGCAGATCCACGCCCTGATGAATGAATCGGATACCGTCAGCATCGGCTACAACACCTTAGGATTTGATGACGAGTTCCTGCGGTTCTCGTTTCACCGCAATCTGCTGCCCCCATACACCCACCAGTACCGCAACGGTTGTCGCCGCATGGATTTATTCCCGATCGCCATTGTCTACTGGCTTTATCAAAGGCAGGTATTGACCTGGCCGGTAATCAACGGCAAGCCTTCCTTAAAGCTGGAGCATCTGGGGGCTGAAAACCGCATGCTGACCGGCCAATCCCACGAGGCCCTGGCGGATGTCGAGACAACCGTTGAGCTGGCCCGCCGCTTTTTCACAAAAAAGAAAATGTGGCAGTATTTGGAAGGCTATTTTGACAAGGAAACCGACGCCTATCGCATCGATGAGCTGCCGGTTGCACTCCAAAGCGGGTCCGGCGAGCATCGCAAGGGATTGATGATCAGCGGCGAGTACGGCCCCGTCCAGAATTATCAAATCCCGGTGATATCCATCGGAGAATCGATTCCCTACTCGAATCAAACCCTGTGGCTGCGCATGGATCAGCCCCAGCTGCGCGAAACCATCCTGCCGTCCCTTGCGGAGACAACCTGGGTGGTCCGCAAAAGACTGGGGGAGCCCGGGTTGTTGCTGCCGCCCCGGCAGCGGTACTGGCGGCGCATCGGTGATGAACGCAATGCTGTTTTTGAAGAAAATCTGAAATGGCTGCAGGCCAATCCGGAAATTTTTCAGCAAATCATAAAATATTATCGGGAGTACCACTACCCCTTTATACCGAATTTGGATGCCGATGCCTCGCTGTATCAAATCGGGTTCTATTCCAAGGCTGACGAAAAATTATGCCGCCGGTTCCAGCAGGCCTCGCTGATGGAAAAAGCCATGCTGGTGGACCAGTTTGCCAGCCCCGACGCCCGCACCCTGGCCTGGCG
>JBAUWG010000528.1:0-3435 GCA_049583675.1 Desulfobacterales bacterium
CAAAAGTATCTTCTCCCAAAAAATTTCTTGAAGCCAACTCATCGGCTGCCGACCGAATCCGGAGGTATTCTTCAAGGGGTTTGACAATCTCTAATCGGGGATCTTCATCGTCCTCTTCTTCTCCATGAACCGGGAGGAGCATCTTGGATTTAATTTTTGTCAAAGTAGATGCCATCAAGATGAAATCACCGGCAATATCTATATTGATCGATTTCATCCATTCAAGGTACTTGAGATACTGTTCAGTTATGAGCGCAATGGGAATATCATAGATGTCCATCTCATGTTTTTTGATCAAATGAACCAAAAGATCCATTGGACCTTCAAAGATATTTTCAATCCGAACTTTGTAAATGTCTTCCTGCATTTTCATATTTTTATGGCCGCTCTGACTTCCGTCATCGTCTGCTGGGCCACTCGCCGGGCCTTATCACACCCATCCGCAATAATATCGTCAACCAGCTCCGGGTGCGACTCGTAATTTTTTCTTTTTTGACGCATAGGCTCGAGAAAGGCGATGAGATGTTCGGCCATGATCTTTTTACATTCAACGCACCCGATGTCGGCGGTCCGGCATTCTCTGTTGATTTTCTCAACGGTTTTGTCGTCGCTGTATAGTTTATGAAATTCGTAAACATTACAGACATCAGGATTCCCGGGATCGCTCTTTCTGGCACGCTGCGGATCGGTAAGCATTTTTGCGACTTTGGCTGAGATGTCATCTGGACTGTCCGACAAAAAAATGGCATTGTCATAACTCTTACTCATTTTGCGTCCGTCGATGCCGAGTATTTTTGGGGTTTGCGTCAATAGCGATTCCGGCTCAGGAAATACTTCACCGTAGAAGTAGTTGAACCGTCGCGCGATTTCACGTGTTATCTCAACGTGTGGCACCTGATCGACACCCACCGGAACGCCAAAGGCTTTATACATTATAATATCGGCGGCCTGGAGCACCGGATAGCCAAGAAAACCAAATGTGGAGAGATCCTTGTTGCTCAGTTGAAGAATTTGATCTTTGTAAGTGGGGTTTCTTTCCAGCCATGGCACCGGTGTAATCATTGATAAGATGAGAAACAGTTCGGCGTGTTCTTTAATGTGGGACTGGATAAAGAGGGTGCTTTTGTCAGGCAATAGACCCGCACTCAACCAGTCGATTAACAGTTTCCGGACATAGTCCGAGATATGTCCGGTATCTTCATAGTCGCTGGTTAGGGCATGCCAGTCGGCGATGAAGAAAAAACAGTCATACTGTTCTTGCATCTTTACCCAATTTGCCAGCGCGCCATGCAAATTCCCGAGGTGAAGGGGTCCTGTAGGGCGCATTCCGCTTAATACTCTTTTTTTTCCCGTCATTGAACTTCTCCTTAACCGTAATTTCAAGCATTCAGTGAATGCATCCGTTTTTATAGCTGGATACTGATTGAATGTCACAGCTTAATGTATTTCTGAATATTTAACGATGTCCGGCTTTGATCTTGTTATCTTCCCAGCAGAATATTTAGCATCGGTGTTAAAAAAAATGACAGTAATCTATCCAGAACATTGGTGAGAAGCAAGAAAATAATAATGATTCAAGCTTGAATTACTGAACATAATCTTTTACGAAAGAAAGCTCGTCATGATATGTTTTAATCCGGCCGTTTAATTTGCCGTCAAGGACGGCATCCAGAATTTTGCGGTAAATCGGTCCGGGTTCGATACCGAGTTTTTTCAGGTCCTTCCCTTTTATCGTAGTACTGATGTGCCTGAGCTGTGTAAAGTAGTTGGAGATGGATCGCTTAACCTGTTCATTTTTCGTGGCGGCCATCATGTAAAGAATTAATTCGATCCTGAAAATCGAAATTTTTCGGTAAACGATACTGTTGTTTAACGGCAAATTTCTTTCCATCCACAGGATATTTTTATCCGCTTCAAAGCGTTCTTTGCAAAAGATGACGCTGTATCTCGGCGCTATTTCGATCCGCTTGCAAATTTCACGGCTCGTTTCCTTTTCGCAGAATCTAATCAGCGCCAGAAAATATACCGCCCATTTCATATAAGATTCTTCAAGAAAAAGCAAATCATGCCAGGACAGCACTTTTTTTGCTGAATTAAATAATGAGATCATATCGTCGTTTAATAGAATGGAGGGATGAATAACATCAAGCAGATGATATTCATTCATTCTTAAGATAGCGGCTAAAGGATTTTCTTCTTCGAGGATCTGCCGGATTTCTGTGAATACTCTTCGCCCGCTGAGCCTTTTGAAAAAATCCATTTTTACCGCATTTTCAATCAGTCCTGAAGTCAGTTTCCCAATGGAAAAGCCGAAACGCTGTTCGAATCTGATCGCTCGGAAAACCCGAGTCGGATCTTCAACAAAACTTAGATTGTGAAGTACTCTTATGGTTTTCTCTTTCAAGTCCTTTTGTGCCGAAAAAAAATCGATTAACAGGCCGAATTTTCCCGGGTTCAGTTGGATGGATAATGTATTCACCGTGAAATCCCGTCGAAAGAGGTCGAGTTTAATGGAACTCATTTCAACTGTGGGGAGTGCTGCCGGAAATTTATAGTATTCCATTCTTGCAGAAGCTACATCGATTTTAAAATCATCAGGAAATATAATAACGGCGGTACCGAATTTTGCATAGGAATGAATGCGGGCACCGACGAATTTTGCATATTGTTTGGCAAATTCGATGCCGTCTCCCTCAATCACAATATCGATGTCTTCATTCTTCCGATACAAAAACAAATCTCGAACGAATCCTCCAACAACATAGGCTCGATAACCGAGTCCTTCGGCTTTTATGCCAATAGTTTCAAGGAGTTCTATAATGCGGGGTGCCAAACGTTCCTTCATGAACTTTAAGATGTTCCGGGTCCTTGCACGTCCGTGATCTTTCAGATGATCGGGTGGGCCTGTTTCCTGGTTATTGGATTGCCGTACCAGAACATTGAGCAAATCGGTGCGGGTAATAACACCCGAGATGATGCCGTTATCGATAACAGGAAGGATGCGCTGCTTGCTTTCAATAATTTTATCCTGTATTTCAGGTAGTTCAGCATTGGATTCAACAGATACCAGTTCGGTGGTCATATACTCTTTTACCGGGATGTGATCGAGTCCGTGGTACATCGCTTTTTCAATGATTTGACGGGTTATGAATCCCTGAATGATCTCCTTGCCGTCTTCTTTCCGGGTAACCAGAAGTGCATTAATATTATAGCGCGTGAGAAGGCCGCCGGCATCTTTACAAGAAACTGCGTCACCGACGGTAATGGCCGGTGATGACATGAGGTCTTTTGCTCGGCTTCGAGATCTGATTTTTTTATAAAGGATTTCGATCAATTCGTTTTCAATCTGTGCCAGCGTCTTCTCCTTTATTGTTGCGGCTGCCGCAAATGTATGGCCGCCGCCACCCAGAGACGTGACAATGGCGCCGACATCGA
>JBAUWG010000529.1:0-2055 GCA_049583675.1 Desulfobacterales bacterium
CCAATGATAAGGTCTATGGGGAGTCTTTCAAATTCATATTCATAAGGGGGTTGCTTCCATTGAAACATGTCTTCGTGATGAAAAATGACGGCATGGATAAGCCGCAATGTCGTGATAAACGGCTTGAATTCATACGGATCCGTAATGTGAATTTGAAATCCGTTGCACGGCGATCCGCTCCATTTGTTGAATGTCGGTTCAAACACAATGGATCTGAGGGTTATGCCCGGCAGGTTGTATCGCTCTAACGCCGACAGAATCCGTTTTGTATTGATAAACGGGGCGCCGAACATTTCAAAGGGGAGCGTGGTGCCCCTGCCCTCGGAAACATTGGTCCCTTCCCACAATACCTGTCCCGGATAAACCATCGCGGATATTGGAGACGGCATGTTGGGTGACGGTGGTATCCATGGAAGGCCGGTGTCCATAAAAAACATATCCCGTTGCCAGCCTTTCATGGGTATGACGGCAAGTTCACAGCCGATGCCGAAATTGTTGTTAAATAAAAGAGCAAGTTCCCCGATGGTCAATCCGTGACGCATGGGAAGAGGGTATCTTCCGATAAATGAAGCGCAATCGGCAGATAATGGGTTCCCTTCTATCATGTTCCCGTTTATAGGATTCGGACGATCGAGTATCACCACTTTTTTCCCGAATTTTTTTGCAGCCTCCAGGCAATATGACATGGTATAGATGAAGGTGTAAACACGTGTCCCGACATCCTGTAAATCAATGATAAGAATGTCTATGGGATCTAACATGTTTTTATCGGGGATGCGCATTTGACCATAGAGACTGAATACAGGAATGTTTAATGTTGCGTGGATCGCATGATCCGATTCGATCATGTTGTCTTGTTTTTCCGAAAAAAAACCATGTTGCGGTGAGTATAAAGCCTTAAGATGACCCGGAAATCGTTGGTTAATCAATTCAGCGGCATGACAAAAATTTCCGTCAACCGAAGCGGGATTGCATAATAGGCCGATTCGGTTCCCGAAGATCCATTCGGGTGGGGACGATAAAAAAATTTCAAGACCTGTTTGAACCCGCGGCATATTCAGATATGTGTCCCCCCGGAGTGTTTTGAAACCTTTGAAAACATTTTTCAAAGGTCTTGTTCTTAAAGGCTGCTCAATGGACAGCTTTTTTACGAAACCATCAAAATTTATTTATGTCAAGTCGAATCTATGCCCCTGGTCGAGTCAGCACTCGATTCGACTGCAAAGACGAAAATCTATTGATTTTATATGTGAATCTGGTATACAAGTTATCCGATTACAAAAAGTCAATTGTATGGATTGAAAAGCAAAGGCCTTTTCCTCAATTTACGCGGCCCCTAACCAAGAAATATCTTAGAGAGATCAAATGGAGAAAAAGCCGATAAAAAATGAAAAGAAGAACAAGGAACCTTATGCGGACTTTAAAAAAGCAGAAGAAATTTATCATTCTCTTCTTCAATCCAGTGCCGACGCTATCGTTACTTATGATTTGGAGGGGAAGGTCGAATATGTAAGCCCGGCCTTTACCCGGATTTTCGGGTGGACAACCGATGAAATAAAAGGTCGGCGGATACCCTTTGTCCATGACCTCGAAAAGCAATCCGCCATGGGCATGCTTGAGAATCCTGAAGATTGCCCAACGCCCTGCAATGATCTTGAGACAAAATGCCGCGCTAAAGACGGCTGTTTAATCGATGTGAGTGTCAGTGCTTCGCGCTGCGATGATCATGAAGGAAAATCCGCTGGGGCACTTTTTATTCTTCGTGATATTTCTGAGAAAAAAAGGATCGAGGCACAGCTGCATTATATCGAAAGGATGGAAGCAATAGGGACGCTGGCCGGAGGCATTGCCCATGATTTCAATAACCTGATGATGGGAATGCTCGGGAATATTTCTTTGATCCTGTATGATATCGGGCCCGACGATCCCAATTATGAGCGACTCAAAACCGTTGAAAGTTTGATTCAAAGCGGGTCCGAACTCACCAGCCAGCTTCTGGGGTATGCAAGAAAAGGCAAATATGAGCTAAAACTTTTAAATTTAAACAAAATCCTC
>JBAUWG010000530.1:0-6613 GCA_049583675.1 Desulfobacterales bacterium
GCCCGAAGATATGCAAAAGGGTGTTGATGACGTATCAGAACTTACCGAAGATGAAAACCTCATCGATTTAACCGAGACCGCCGAAGAAACCGCTCTGGAAACAGAAAACATCGGTGAGCCTGTCCCCGATGTTTCCGATTCGGTGATAGATTTCGAGGATATTTCTGAATTCGACGATGATCTTATAAAAGAAACCGCAGACGTGACGAATGAATCAGATTCGGAGGCAATACTGGATGCTGCGTTGAAAGATGATTTCGCAGATTCACTTGGGATTGAGTTGGATTCTGAAGAAGGTGCCAAAGAGAACCTTTTCGACACGGGCAAGGTGACGAACGATCAGGTGGAAGCGGCATTGGAACGTGTCATAAAAAAGATGTTTTATGAAAAAATCGACCGTCTTCTTGTCGATACTATTGAAAAGACGGTCAAAAAAGAAATTGAAAGATTGAAAAAAGCCCTTCTCGATGACGCGACGGACAGCGAAAAATAGCACTGCTGCCGGACAGTCTTTATTTTCTATCCGATCACGGTAAAAAATTAAACACAAAAGTACCGGGGATTATTCAATAATCCCCTTTTCAATTTAAATCGCCCGGTTTAGGAGTAATAACACATGAGTTCCGATCTTCTTGACAAAGCGTATGAACCTCATGATGTGGAAAAACGATGGTATGATTTCTGGGAAAAAGAAGGCCTGTTTGCAGCCAGTGAATCTGAAAGCGCAAAGAATTGTTATTCCATCGTGATTCCGCCCCCCAATGTCACCGGTGTCCTTCATATGGGACATGCCCTTAACAATACCTTGCAAGACATTCTCTGCCGCTACAGAAGATTGCGCGGCGATAACGTGCTTTGGATGCCGGGGACCGATCACGCCGGCATCGCCACCCAGAATGTTGTCGAAAAAAAGCTGGCCGCCGAGGGATTGAATCGCCACCAGGTCGGCAGGGAAAAATTTATCGAAGCGGTCTGGGAGTGGCGGAGCGAGTACGGTAGTGCGATTATCAATCAACTCAAGCGCCTTGGGGCTTCGTGTGATTGGGACAGAGAGCGCTTTACAATGGACGAAGGCCTTTCAAGAGCGGTTCGAAAAGTTTTTGTAACCTTGTATCAGGAGGGCCTTATCTATCGCGGCAGTTATATTATTAACTGGTGCCCCCGCTGCCACACGGCCCTTGCCGATCTTGAAGTGGAGCATGAAGTCCATGACGGTTTTCTGTATCACATCCGATATCCCTTTGCCGACGGAAACGGGGGGATCGTTATTGCAACGACCCGTCCTGAAACCATGCTCGGGGATACCGCAGTGGCCGTCAATCCCGATGATGAGCGCTATCAGGGCGCCGCGTCTCGAAAAGTTGTGCTGCCTTTAATGAACAGAGAGATTCCCGTTATCCAGGACAAATATGTGGATATGTCCTTTGGCACCGGAGCCCTGAAAATTACGCCGGCACATGACCCCAATGACTTTGAAATCGGAAACCGTCATCACCTTCAACGGGTCAAGGTGATCGGCGATGACGGCCGGATGACAGCGGAGGCCGGAAAATTTGAAGAAATGGACCGGTTCCAATGCAGAGAGGCTGTGGTCGAAGCGCTTAAAAAAGAAGGTCTTCTTGAAAAGGTAGACGCCTATCAACACAGCATCGGTCACTGTTATCGATGCCGAACCATTATTGAACCGAACCTGTCCAAACAATGGTTCGTCAAGACCAAACCCCTTGCGGAAAAAGCCATCGAAGCGGTTCAAAACGGCGATACGCGAATCGTTCCTGAAATCTGGACGAAGACGTATTTCGAGTGGATGAACAATATCAAAGACTGGTGTATTTCAAGACAGATATGGTGGGGCCATCAAATCCCGGCATGGACCTGCGATCACTGCAACGAGGTCGTCGTTGCCATGGACCCGCCGGATACATGCCCGGCTTGTCAAGGAAAAGTACTCAAGCAGGATACGGATGTTCTGGACACCTGGTTCAGCTCTGCACTGTGGCCGTTCTCAACCATGGGTTGGCCGGATGAAACACAGGTATTAAAAATGTTTTATCCCACATCCGTTCTGGTCACCGGTTTCGACATCCTCTTTTTCTGGGTGGCGCGTATGATGATGATGGGACTTCATTTTATGGGGGATGTGCCGTTTAAGGACGTTTATGTCCATGCCCTGGTACGGGATGAAGAAGGCAAAAAAATGAGCAAATCCACGGGCAATGTCATCGATCCTTTAAATATCATCGACGCCTATGGAACCGATGCATTCCGTTTTACATTGGCGGCATTTGCCGCCCAGGGAAGAGATGTTAAAATGTCCGAAAAGCGCGTTGAAGGTTACAGACATTTCATCAACAAAATCTGGAATGCCGCCCGTTTTGCACTCATGCACATCGACAAAGCCTATAAAGACATACCCGGCGGATCGCTTTCTCTGGTTGACCAATGGATTTTATCCCGGCTGCATCGCGTGGCCGTCAGTGTTTCCGATTCTCTCGACGCGTATCGATTTAACGATGCGGCAGGAGCACTTTACAATTTTGTCTGGCATGAGTTCTGTGACTGGTACCTTGAAGCCGTTAAACCCACACTGTATGGAAAAAAAGGAGCAGCGCAAAAGGAAGCAACGCTGAGTGTTCTGTGGCGCGTTCTCCATGACACGCTGATTCTGCTCCACCCGTTTATACCCTTTGTCACCGAAGAAATATGGCATAAGCTTCCGGGGACCAAAGGTTCCGTCATGAAATCGATATTTCCGCTGGATGCAGGCGATACCGGTCTCTATCAGGATACCCAAGCAGAAACAACGATGTCGCTCATCACGGGGATTATTACCGGAATCAGAAACATAAGAGGAGAAATGAACATTTCCCCTTCGTTATCTCTGACCGTGTCCGTCCATTCACAGCAACCGTCAACAAGAGAAACCGTCACACAATACAAGGACATGATCATGAACCTTGCACGGCTTGAATCGTTGTCCGTGGAAAATTCGGGCCGCAGGCCAAAAGGATCGGCAACGTCTGTTGTCGTAGATGCGACGATTTTTGTTCACCTGGAAGGGGTTATCGATTTTACCCAGGAAATTAATCGTCTTGGCAAAGAAATCAACAAGCTGACAAATGAATTGAATACGACCACAAAAAAGTTGCACAATGAAGATTTTCTCGACAAAGCGCCTAAAGATGTGGTTGAAAAAGTCAAAGACAGATACGACAGCCTTATCGAAAAACAGCAAAAGCTCCAAAAAAATCTGGATAAAATCAAAGAACTAGGGGCTTAATGCCTTGCCGTTATAAATATGTTATCATGCATTCAATACAACATCTCATTGAAATAGCGCTCAAAGAGGATATCGGTCCGGGAGACGTCACCACCGATACTCTCATTGACCCTCAACAAAAAGGCAGCGCCGAAATTATTGCCAAAGAACCCCTTGTCATTGCCGGCCTGGATGTGGTCCGGCAGGTGTTTACGTATCTTGATACGGAGGTTGTCTTCACATCCGAATATAATGACGGCGATGCCGTAACAAAAGGGGCATGCTTGGCAAATGCCCGCGGAAGACTTTGCGCGCTCCTTTCGGGTGAGCGAACGGCTTTGAATTTTCTTCAGCGTCTCTCGGGTATCGCCACATTGGTGCGATCCTATACGATGGAGCTTTCGGGCAAAAATGTGCGTCTGGTGGATACGCGCAAGACCACACCGGGATGGCGGGTATTGGAAAAATATGCGGTTCGTGTGGGCGGCGCCCAAAATCACCGGATGGGACTTTACGACGGGGTTTTGATTAAGGACAATCATATCGCTGCTTTCGGCGGTATTAAAAAAGCGATTGACCATATCCGGACCCATGTATCTCATCTCTTAAAAATAGAGGTGGAGGTTTCCGACTTGGATCAGGTCAAGGAGGCACTGGCAGCAAATGCCGATGTCGTCATGCTGGACAACATGAATACGGATCGGGTAAAAGAAGCCGCTGCCCTGATCGGCAACCGGGCCGTGGTCGAATTGTCGGGCAATGTCACAAAAAGCGAGCTTAAATCTCTGGCCGATACCGGTGTGGACATCATCTCCGTAGGCGCTCTTACCCACTCTGCAAGGTGCATGGATATCAGTATGCGGATTCTTCCTTGAAATATTTCTTTAGGTCCGCCGATTAAAAACTTCCCAGCATACGTAGGATGCAATACCAGGATGGAAACATCATCCCGAAGACATATCGCCGTAAAATGGACCCCTGATGCCGAAACTGAGATAAAGAAAGTTCCCTTTTTCATCAGAAAAAAGGTCCGGTCACGAATCGAAAACGATATTGCAGCTGCCGGAAAACAGATTGTTTCTTTGTCCGATGTCAAGGCCGCACAAGCCCGATTCATGTCGAAAATGAACGAAGATATCAAAGGATATCAAGTTGAGACTTGCTTCGGTTCAAGCGGATGTCCCAACGCGGCCAACACCTGCGATATTCTAGTCAAAAAAATAGACTCAATACTTGAAAACGCCGATCTTTTGAATTTTTTAAAAAAACAGGTGAAAGGGGATCTAAAGTATCATCATGAATTTCGGGTGACCCTGGCAGAATGTCCAAATGCCTGTTCACAACCTCAGATTAAGGACGTCGGGATCATCGGTGCGGTCATACCGGAAGTGACCAATGAAATGTGTACGGGGTGCGGCGCTTGCGTCGAGGCCTGCATCGAAAAACGTATTACACTGGACGCCCGGAAAAATATCCCTGCAATTGATCACGAACGATGCTTAAAATGCGGAAGATGTATTCAAGCATGTCCCTCGGAAACCCTTGCAGCAAAAAAGAAAGGGTTTCGTATTCAGCTCGGCGGGAGATTGGGCAGGCATCCGAGGTTGGCTGTAGAAGTCGAGGGGATCTTCAGTGAAACCGAGGTGCTTTGCCTTGTAAAAAACTGCATCGATTACTACAAGAAACACAGCAAGCACGGAGAGCGGTTCGCGGAGATATTCGATCCTAAAGACTTTAAAGCTGACCGGTAAATCCATAGCAGCCTTTCATCCAAAAGAGCTTCAGGTATGATTAAATTTTTAGCTGGAAGCTGTCTGAGTGAATTAGGGATCGTTTTGAAAGAACCCTCGGCGATTAACGTTATGGATGAAATCTTCTATTACGCAGCGACTTTATAAATAGCTCAGGCAGGTTCTTTCATTAAGAGCCCTTATTCGCGAGTTCTTTCGGCAAAAATTTAATTATACCTGAAGCGGTGCGTCTCCATCGGTATTTTTTGAAAGGCTACAATGCCCGCCGGTCATTTTTCGCGATGAATCGCAAACGGTGCCCAGGTTTGACAAACCGGCATCACCTCCAACCGGTTGATATTAATATGGGAAGGGAGGCTGACAACCCAATAAATCATGTCCGCGATGTCTTCGGCGGTTATGGGTTGCGTCCCTTCGTACACCTTTGACGCTTTTTCGGCATCTCCCTTAAAACGTACAACAGAAAACTCGGTTTCCGCCAATCCGGGTTCTATATTCGTTACCCGTATGGACGTTCCGAAAAGGTCGGCACGCAAATTCCGGGAAAACTGTTTTACGAACGCTTTGGTGGCGCCGTAAACATTTCCCCCCGGATACGGCCAGTCTCCGGCAATCGAGCCGATATTGACGATATGGCCTCGATTCCGTTCGACCATGCCCGGCAAAAGTGCACGCGTACAATACATGAGTCCCTTGATGTTGGTGTCCACCATGGTATTCCAGTCGGACAAATCCGCTTCAGGGGCCGATTCCAGACCCAGTGCAAGACCCGCGTTATTAACGAGAACGTCTATCTCAGAAAATTTTTCGGGCAAATGCGTCAATCCGGTCATTACCGCTTCCTGATAGCGAACGTCCAATCCAAGGAGATGAACGGCTGTTTTATCTTGCAGTTCCTCCCTCAAAGCGTTCAAGCGATCTTTTCGTCTGCCGGTAAGAACAAGCCGACAACCTGCTTCAGCAAAGCGTTGGGCACATGCTTTGCCGAAACCGGATGTGGCTCCTGTTATCAATAGTGTTCCTTTCATACCCTTCTCCTTTTATTTCAGTTCGCTATATATCCAGAATCGCCCTGATTTTATGTGATAATTTCTTGATATTAAACGGCTTTTGAATAAATCCTTTACACCCCCGGTTGATGATGTTTTGGGCCTGACCGTCCAGACTGTATCCACTGGCAAGAAGGACCTTGATATTTGGATTGATTTTTTTTAATTCATCATATGTTTCACCCCCGTTTAGGTCCGGCATAATCATATCAATAATAACCAAAGAAATCCCCTTAAGATGGTTTTTATAAATTTCTATCGCCTCACGGCCGCTCTCGGCCGCCAATACGGTATATCCCAATCTTTCCAACAATTGCCGGCTCACATCGATGATCATATCTTCATCATCCACGAGAAGAATCGTTTCCGTTCCGCAGGCAATCTTATCCGTGGCTTCAACATCCTTATTTTTAAAGATATTTTGTGAATCTATGGCCGGCAGATAGAGAGAAAAGGATGCACCTTCTCCTTTTTCACTGCGAACATCGATGAATCCGCCGTGATTCTTGATAATTCCATAAACCGAAGCAAGCCCCAAGCCGATGCCTCTTCCC
>JBAUWG010000531.1:0-5225 GCA_049583675.1 Desulfobacterales bacterium
ATATTCGGTTCTGCGACATATCAAGATGGTTGATGCTCCGGCACAAAATGTTAACTTTTTCCTTATTCCTAACTTGAAAGGTAATTCTTCTCACTTTATACTCACTTCACTTTACCCCGAATTTAAAATGACAATTCATATCATACAAAAGGAAAATCTCATCACTTCACTTTATTAAGATACAGTTAAAAGGAGGCTCAAATGAATGAAGCAAAATTAGGCAACCCTGCAGTTGTCGGCCTAGGCGGATTCGGTATGACCACGTTATGCTTGCAGTTCCACAACCTTGGCTGGGTCGGAATTGGCCCGGTATTGTGGCTGGGGCTTATATTCGGAGGCACCGCCCAATTGATTGCGGGCTTACTGGAGTTCAAAACAGGCAATAACTTTGGTTTTTGCGCGTTCAGCGGGTACGGTGCATTCTGGATCTCGTTATGTTTTTATGTTATTTTCGGAACCAATGCAGAGCTCATAAAAATGTACCCTGTCCTGAAATTGGACGGCCATGGGTTAGGCATTTTCCTGCTCATGTGGACATTTTTTACCTTTATTTTATTCATTGCGTCCATGAAGCATCACTCAACGCTTGCATGGATATTTCTCACCTTGCTCTTGGGGTTTATCGGGCTTGATTTCAAAGAGCTCGCCGGGAACAAACTTCTGGGTACGATCGCTGCCTGGGACCTCATTGTCTGCGCTTTGCTGGCCTGGTATCTCATGGCCCACGTGGTCTTTGCAGAGGCCGGCATCAATCTGCCCGTAGGTAAGCCATGGATCAAGAGCGGTAGCTAACATTCCGGGCTTCGGCCTATTCGCTTAGCATTGCATTTAATCATGCCCCGCCTGCAACACAGCCGGGGCATCGAATACCGGCATTCAGCCGCCTGTGCGAACGGCCGCAATATTTTCTGATGCCGGGTGTTCTTTGGTTCAAATCTGTGGTATGCTGCACTTTCGACTGCGGCGTGAACCTTCTTACCGGTGTATGGCTCGCCGCCGACCATATGATGTTCTTCAAACCGCGTCATCCTGGTTTGTCCCGATGCCGGGTATCGATTCGCTGAAAGGCTTTACAGTGCCTTTATGCGGACAGTCTCATTGGCGACTCGGCAGGGCTTGACAACTTTATCATTTTATCATTCTGGAGGCCACCTCATGAAAGAGAAGAAAGGACTATGGGTTGTTGGAGGTCTGATCATCATCGCTTTGGCGGCGCTGAGCTTATTTATGCATTACTACGGCGATTGGCTTTGGTTCCAAAATATGGGCTTTTCGCAAGTCTTTACCACAGTCTTGTGGGCAAAGTTTTTAGCTTTTGCAGTATTTTTCCTTATCTTTGCCATCTTTGCAGGGGTGAACATTTTTATCGCCAGAAAATGGGGGGCACCGTCTCGATCCCTCAGGGCGGTTGCGCCTCAATCACCGGTCACATCCCTTGACATTCTTTTTCAGGAGAGATACGCGCCTTATGTATGGGCCCTCATCGTCCTGTTCTTGTCGGGCATCATGGGAGTGAGCGCGTCCAACTCATGGATGACCTTTTTGCAGTTCATCCACAATTCTCGATTCGGTATTTCGGATCCCATTTTTTCCAAAGATGTCGGGTTCTATGTTTTCAAACTGCCGCTATATAATTTTTTGCAGCAGTGGTGTTTTTTTGCGATATTCTTTGTGATCGTGGCCGTCGGCCTCTCTTATTATCTGGATCAAGCCTTAGGGGTTCAGCAAAACCGGTTCTATTTTGATTCAAATGCAAAGGCCCATCTGGTGGTGCTGGGCGGATTTTTCGCGTTGAGGATCGCCTTCTCTTACTGGCTGAAAATTTATGGTCTGATGTATTCCAACAGCGGCGTCGCTTACGGGGCCAGTTACGCGGATATCCATGCACAATTGCCTGCCTACCGGGTTCTTTTGGTTTTATGCATTCTTGCGGCTGTTTTGCTGTTTGCCATGCCCGTTCTGAAAAGATGGAAGTGGGTCATATATGTCGTCGGAGTGTATTTCGTTGTTCTAATCGGCTTTTCCTGGATTTATCCGGGCATCATCGAGCAATATGTGGTGAAACCCAATGAACTGACCAAGGAAACACCCTACATCAAGAACAATATCAAGTTCACGCGTCTCGCTTATGGTTTTAACAAGGCACATGAGAAGCCGTTTTCGGTAAAAGACACCATGGCGTACAGCGACATTATGAAAAACGAATCCACGATCCACAATATCCGTCTGTGGGATCGCCGGCCGCTGATTCAAACCTACAAGCAGCTTCAGGAAATAAGGCTTTACTATGATTTTAACAGCGTGGATGTGGACCGTTACCACCTGGAGAGCAAATACACGGAAGTGGCCCTTGCCGGGAGGGAATTGCCCTCGTCGCAGCTTCCCGAGCGTGCCAGAACCTGGGTCAATATGCACCTCGTTTACACCCATGGCTACGGGGTGGTCATGAGCCCCGTCAACGAAGTCACGCCGGACGGTCTGCCCAAATTCATCATCCAGGATATCCCGCCCCGATCCAGCACCTCCATATCCATTACACAACCTGAAATCTACTATGGTGAAGAGACCAATGAATTTACCATCGTCCATACCACGACCCAAGAATTCGATTATCCCAAAGGCGATCAGAATGCATATACTTCGTATCGTGGGAAAGGCGGCGTTCAGCTTTCGAGCTACTTCCGAAGACTGGTCTACAGTCTGGATTTGTCCGATATCAATATCATTCTGTCCCGCTATATCACCAATCAAAGCCGGGTCATGTTCCACCGCGTCATTACCGACCGGGACCGGACTATAGCGCCGTTTCTTTCATATGATTCGGATCCCTATATGGTGGTGGGCGATAACGGCCATCTATACTGGATTCATGATGCCTATACGACCACCAACATGTTTCCGTATTCGGAACCCGCGAATCAGAGCCGCGATAAAAACGGCATCAATTACATCCGAAACTCGGTCAAGGTGGTGATTGACGCTTACAACGGGGACGTTTCTTACTACATCATCGATCCTTCGGACCCCCTGGTTCAGACCTACAGTAAAATATTTCCCGTCTTGTTCAAACCGGTAAAAGACATGCCCGCGTTCCTCAGGAGGCATATCCGTTATCCCATGGACCTGTTTATCATCCAGGCACAGATGTATGCCACATATCATATGACCGATCCGCAGGTGTTTTACAACCGGGAGGATTTATGGAGCATCCCTCAGGAAATATATGAGAATAAACAACAATCCATACTGCCTTATTACATCATCATGAGGTTGCCGGATGCCGAATCAGAAGAATTTATCTTGATGCTTCCGTTGACGCCATCGAAAAAAGATAATATGGTCGCGTGGATGTGCGCTCGTTGCGATGGCGACAACTATGGGCAGCTCTTGATCTATACCTTGTCCAAAGAGAAGTTGATTTACGGTCCCATGCAGATAGAGGCGCGGATCAACCAGCAGCCGAGTATATCTTCGGAGCTGACGTTGTGGGGCCAGCAAGGTTCCAACGTGATTCGAGGAAATCTGCTCATCATCCCCATCGCCCATTCCTTTATATACGTAGAGCCGGTTTATCTCCAGTCGGAACAGGGCCAGATACCGCAGTTGAAACGGGTGATCGCCGTTCAAAATGGACAGTTGGAAATGAGAAAAAACCTCGATGCGGCGCTGCGTGCGATCTTTTCCGTTGAGGGCGTGCCGGAAAAGCAGCAACAACAAGTGCTCAGCGGCCTGCCCGCCGGTCCCCTTTCCGGTATGGCCCAACAGGCGCTCACGCACTACAACAAGGCTTTGGGATATCTCAAACAGGCCAATTGGCGCAAATACGGCGAAGAACTGGATCAAATCCATCAGATACTGCAGTCCATGGCGGGAAATAAACAGGAAAGACCGGCCGGGAAGAAATGATAATGCAAGGGACGTCAAGATCATCTCGGACGATCTGTATCGATGCCTACATGATGATCGGCGCGTCTTTTCCGGCTTCGTATTGTTCCTTTCTAACAGGCCAATACCAGACGGCGCCGTCGGCAGCCATCAAAAAGCCTGCGACAATGAGAAATGAATCGACAATCGTCAACATGCTCAGGCCGAAGTACTCGATAAGACCCAGCCCGATGCTCATGAAGGCAACGCCGGTGCGAATGAAGGATAGGCCGGTTCTGGCACGCGAATAGATGGTCCGATAACAGCCTTCCACGGTACGTTGGGCTGCAAGGGCGTTTCTTTCATGTGCCAGGGCAGATCGCGCCTTGTTGTCCAGAGAGGGTTCGATGAACACGCAGCTGTTGGGCAGCATGTCGGCAAGTCGTGCCAGCATGGTCCATTTTTCGGACGGCTTCTCCGGCTTTTTTTCAACGAACTGATAATTCTCAAGGAAATACAGGGTCGCTGCGGATACCTCCACCAGCGTCTGGTGCTTCGGCGGACGCAAAATGGATCTTTTGATCCTGAAGTAGGTGGAGATCCCGACAATGACGATGCAAAAACCCGACCCGATCATCACCCAGTAAAGGGGAATCAAGGATGCGACCGGCCGGACACGCAGCAGCGCCCTCCCCAGCATGATGAGTCCCAACCCCCAGCGGAGTAGACTGAGGTAGGTTCTGGCTTTGGCAAAATCGGTTCGATAGCAGGCCAGTTTCGTTCTCCAACGGGCCATGGTATTTCGCCAGTAAGCTAGACCGGTTCGTTCATTGCCGATGATCTGCTCGGGGACGGAATTCAAAAAATCCTGAATGAAGGCTCTGATATCTTCACCCAGGGCAACTCTGAATTCATAGCCTTTTGCCGGGATGCATCTTTTGACCTCATTGACCATCCGGGAATCCTGCGGATCGCTCGTTGCAACCACAACCGTCTCGTGATCCTTGATGATGGGGAACCACTGGGCGGTACAAAGCACATCGGCATCCAGACCTGCCAACAATTCAGGCGGCACGGGAACTCTCTCGTCATATTCGGCCCATTGGCAATGATAGTACTCGGAAAGCGCCTCGAGGATTTTTCGCCGGGGAACATCATATTCATGGCGAAGCACCCATTCCAATTCCATATTACGGTGCAGCGCATCATGGCTCTTTTCACGGAGTGCTTCCAGGCTTATCTCACCGGCATCCACCAAAGGCAGAAGCCTTTCCATGTCTTGAGGCGGCATTTGATTAGAGATCTTCATGACTGAACACCACTTTTTTCCATAATGGGGAAGGTTTTGCATAGTCCGGGAA
>JBAUWG010000532.1:0-3312 GCA_049583675.1 Desulfobacterales bacterium
AAAAGAAGGGCTGGTGTTGATCAAAAAGATCAAAAGAATGCGCCCCTCGGTTCAAATCATCACTGTCAACAGCGCGGATCAGATCTCTTTGTCAATCGAAGGGATGAAACTGGGCGCATTTGACGATTTTCTGATGCCCCTGGATCTGGATTCACTTATTTTAAGGATCCGGGATGCATATCAGGCAAGAAAGGATGCCGAGATCATCAAACCGTCACTGCTCCGCCGCTGTCAGATCTTGATGGTCGCCGCCAGTTTTGCGGAAGTCGGCGAAGTCGAAACCGCCAAAGAACTATTGGCAGAAGAACCCAATTCCAAAGAAACCAAAAAACCTCGCAAACAATAAAGCGAAAGAAAGGAGATTGAAATGAAAGAGATGAAAGTATTGCTGGTAGACGATGAAGAGGAATTCGTAAAAGCGCTTTCCGAGCGAATGAAGATGCGGGAAGTGGATTCCAACGTGGCCCTTAGCGGGCAACAGGCACTGGAGACTATGGACGCGGATCTTCCGGATGTCATGGTTTTGGACCTGAAAATGCCCGGCATGGATGGAATGGAGGTTTTAAGGCGTGCCAGGAAGGCGTATCCGGGAGTTCAAATCATTATGCTCACCGGCCACGGGTCTGAAAAAGATGAAAAAGAGGCGCGACGGCTGGGTGTTTTCGAGTATCTTCAGAAACCCGTTCCCATCGAAAGGCTCATGAAAACCATCACCGAGGCCTATAAAAGAAAATTCGAAGACACCATGAGTGCCGCTGCTTTTGCAGAATCCGGCGAATTCGATACCGCAAAAGAGATTCTTGACAGAGATAAGAAAAGGTAACCCGACCCGAAACAGATGTGAACAAAAGAAAGATATTTATAGCGCCGAGTTTAGGGAGGAAAACGAATGGAACTCAATCACACAGAAGCGGATAAAACTAAAAAGTTAGGGCTGCTATCAAACAAGCTGCTCTGGCTGATCATTGGAGCAGCCTGTTTTATAATCATCGGGTTTATTATGCCAACTCCCCAGAGCTTGATCGAAATGGTGACAAAGCAGAAAATTGCGGAAAAGCTGATCGGATGGCACATCGCCCATGATGCCGGCCAGGCGGCATGGAAAGCCAAGCTCGTTCTGGGCATGATCCCCATGGCGGTCATCTATTTTGCAACCGAGGCGCTTCCCATCGGGCTGGTGGGCATCTTGATGCCGCTCTTTGCTTATTTTTTCAAGCTGTTGCCCACGAAGATGATCGGACAGACCTTTGCCGGAGATGCACCGCTGTTTCTTCTGGGTGTTTTGGCCATGGGGGTGACGGTAATCGGCGTAGGATTGCATAAACGGCTGGCCACGTGGATTCTTGGGTGGACCCGAGGTTTTGTAGTGCCCATTGTCGTATTGTGCGTTGCCATGTCCGTTTTGGGATCTTTTATATCTGCTCATGCCATGGCAGCCTTTATGGCACCGGTGATGGCGGCCGTTTATATGGGTGCGGTTTCGGGCAACAACAATCAAGGCGTCATCGAGCATGACCCTCAATTGGCCAAGCTATTGTTATTTTCCCTGTGTTTTGCCTTGAATGTCGGGGGTGTGGGATCACCCGCAGCCGGAGGCCGAAATGTCATCATGATGGGGTTCTGGTCCGATTACAATGTGCCCATGAGTTTCGGCCGGTGGATGATGTATGGTTTCCCGCTGACCCCGGTGCTGGGTCTGGCGGTGGCGGTATACATGTTGTTTATATTTAGAAAGGTCAAAACCAAAGACCTCACGCCAGGCCTTTTGGCCATTAAGGAAGAAACGAAAAAAATGGGGAAAATGAGTTATGCCGAAAAAGTGGCGTTCGGTATGATGCTCCTGATACTTTTCTTGTGGATCGTCGGCGGGCATGATCTCGGTCTTGGCGGGCCGGCCTTGCTCGCCCTGGTCATACCGGTTGTGTTCAGAATTGGGGATTGGAGAAAAATTCTAGGCGGCATATCCTGGGATGCCTGGTTTATGTATTGCGGCGCCCTGACCCTGGGTGCATTGTTACAGGAGACGGGTGCGGCCCTGTGGCTGGCTCAAATTTTTCTGGGCAGTTTGACAGCCATCGGTTTCGGGAAAGGCCTGGGGCTCTGGATCGGCATGAGCAGTTTTTCAGGTTTGGTAACGAACTTCATGTCTGATGCCGGGACCACCGCCCTGCTAGGACCTATCGCCGTTCCCATGGGCATTATGAGCGGGGTGCAGGGCGAACCCTGGGCCATCGGGCTTGCCACGGCGTTTGCCACGTCGTTTGCTCATTTTCTGATCGTCGGGACTCCGAACAACGCCATTGTCTACGGTCTCGGCGTCTATCCCGATACCGGTCAGCGAATGATCAGCCCCATCGACTTTGTCAAATACGGGTTTGTGCTCTGGCTCATTTCACTGGTGATTGTGTGGCTGTTGGGTTTTATGGTGCTTTTTAATGTGGTAGGATTTCCGGAAGGAATCACCCAAACGGCAAAGGCGGTTCTGATGAGCAGTCCGCATTAATTATCAAGTTCAGGGGGTGTTATGAAAATAAGAATACTTTTAGTAGATGATGAAAAAGAATATGTTGAGACATTGTCCGAGCGCCTTAGAACCAGAGGGTTTCATGTTACGGAAGCCTTCAGCGGGGACGAGGCTGTCGAAAAGTTGAAAGAATTCAATTTTGATGTAACCATTTTAGATGTTCAGATGCCGGGCATGAGCGGCATCGAGACATTAGGAGAGATTAAAAAACTGAAACCGTTGACGGAAGTTTTGATGTTGACCGGCCATGGAACCATTGAAACCGCCATAGAAGGCATGAAAATGGGCGCTTATGATTTCCTGCTGAAGCCGTGCAAAATGGACCTCTTGCTGGAGAAGATCAACGGGGCGTATGAACGGAAATCAGAGCATGAAGAACGGATACGAAAGGCCATGGTGGACAAACTGTCAACATCGCCTCTGAGTGTTTTCGAAAAATGATAAGGAGGGAATTACCATGATGCAGCCATTGATTTTGTTGGTGGATGATGAGGCCCCTTTTGTGGAAACCATGACCAAACGTCTTTCTAAAAGGGATCTTAACATTATAACGGCGTTTAGCGGCGAAGAGGCCCTTGAACGGCTGGACAATCACCGCAATACGGATGTTGTGATCCTGGATGTCAAGATGCCGGGGATGAATGGTATCGAAACACTGGCAAAGATCAGAAACCAATTCCCCTTGATCGAGGTGATCATGCTCACCGGACACGCCACCGTGGAGTCCGCCATCGAGGGGATGAAGCTGGGCGCTTTTGATTACCTGATGAAGCCGTGTGAAATAGAAC
>JBAUWG010000533.1:0-23119 GCA_049583675.1 Desulfobacterales bacterium
TATTCTTATTGATTTTCGTACATAATTTAAAAAAAAAACACTACTATAAAAACGTTATCATCTATTTGGCTAAGTCAATGAGAAAGAAAGATGTTATAAAGTTACATCCAAATTTCAGCAAACTTCCGGGGCAAACCTTCTGAATCTGAACGTGTAAAAACGCGATGCTTTATTTCACAGGCCGAAAAAAGAGGGAGTTGTCGCTAAAAATAATGTAAATTTAAATTAACATAATCAATAAGTTGTCACCTAATTTATCGGTCCGGATCAACAAAAAAGTTGAAAAATTCGGCGGCTCAAAGTAATATCGGAAAACATTTAAAAACGCTGCAAGGTTCTATCGGGCAACGTGAATTCGGAAGCCGTTTCATAATCTTTCCTTCGCCGGTTTGCAGCGGTTCCGGCGACGGATCCTCTGCAGGCCCCAAGTTCAACCAACCTTTCAAAAGAAAGCAATGCGATGAAACTGAAAAGATGGTGCCTGGTGGTATCCATGGTCATGGCGGCAAGCCTGGTGATGTCGGCTCCCGTAATTTCAGCCGAGTCTTCCCGGGCTTTCAGACAAAAAAACGGGCTTCAGGCCTATGTTCCGCCCGAGTGGTTTTTAAAAGGGTACTTCACGGCCAGCGAAAAAAACCCACGTTACGTGTTCGGACCGGTTCAGAAATTTGTCGGGGCGCTCGGCGGCACCACCACATGGCTGATCGAGGATTTGGAGTTGGAACGTCTCGATGCGGCCCGCGCCCACGGAAAGAAAATCGAATATTCGCTTTATCTTGAAGCCGTTTCACCGGGCCGCACGGAGTATTGGGTTTTCGTGGCGGTGCCCTATGACAGCGCACAGGCGTGGTACGATGCCAAGCGGGCCTATCACGGAAGAAAAGCAACGGAATATTACGGGAAAACCAGAGATGAGCTTGAACGCGCGCTGAGCCGGGGACTCAAAATCAACGCCGAGCTTCGCTTCTGGATCGAAAACGGGGAGACCCGCCTGAAGGTCCCCGAGAACGTGATCATGAATCGATACAAATTCCAGCCGGCTTTCGACCTCGGTACGGGTCGACGGCCGGACCCGGCCGCCAGGACCGACTAACCCGGTATCCAAGGAGGGATGAATCATGTCTTTTGATGAATATAAAAATAATAAACCCGGTCGCCGCGAATTTCTGAAAAAAGCAGCGGCCATGGGATTGGGGGCTGCGGTGGGCGGCGCCGCCCTCGGGCGGCCTGGCCGGGCTTCGGCCCAGATGGTCCTTCCCAAGGGACCGATGCCCCGCAGACCCTTTGGCCGGTCGGGCATACAGGTCTCCACACTGTCGCTGGGCGGGATGTTTGACATATTGAACAATCGACTCATGCTCGCCAAAGCGCTGGAGTGGGGAATCGACTACTGGGACACCGCCGAAGGATACGGCGGCGGCCGCAGCGAAGAGGGGATCGGTCGCTGGTTCGCCCGAAATTCCGAAACCCGCAAGCGCGTGTTCCTGGTGAGTAAGCTTTCGCTGAGAAGAGGTACCGATTTTACGCCCCGCCTTGAAGCCTGCCTGAAGCGGCTGCATACCGATTACATTGACCTGCTGTTTGTGCACGGCATCAGCGCTATCGATGATATGGATCCCGGTCTTGAATCCTGGTCCCGGGCCATGAAAAAGGCCGGCAAGTTGAGATTGTTCGGTTTTAGCGCGCATGCCAACATGGAAGACTGCCTCGAGGGGGCCGCCCGGCTGCCGTGGATAGACGGCATCATGTTCAGCTACAACTTTCGGCTGATGCATGAGCCCCGCATGAAAGCGGCGGTTGACGCCTGCTATCGGGCCGGCATCGGTCTCACAGCCATGAAAACCCAGGGCGGCGGTCCGGTCAAGAGCGATTCCGAGGTGGAGATAAAAATGGCGGGCCGATTTATGCAGAAGGGATTCTCGGACAACCAGGCAAGGCTGATGGCTGTTTGGGAAGATAAACGTATTGCCAGCATCTGCTCTCAGATGCCCAATCTCACCATTATGGCGACCAACGCGGCGGCGGCGGTGGATCAACCCCGCCTTTCACGGTCCGATCATGCCTTGCTGGCCCAATACGCCGATGAAACTTACAGCGACTATTGCGCCGGATGCGGCCGTCTCTGTTCACAGGCGCTTGGCGAAAAGGTGCCCATCAGCGACGTCATGCGCTGTCTCATGTACGTTCATTCTTACCAGGATTTAACCCTGGCGCGATCGACTTTCAATGCGCTGCCCATTCAAACAAGAGCGCTTTTGGCCCGGTTGGACTTCAAAGCGGCGGAGCAATCATGCCCTCGAAACCTGCCCATCGGACGGATGATGCAAGAGGCAGCGAATCTATTGGCCTGATTGACGTGAAAAGAACCCTTACAATTTATCGGCACGGTTTGAGGAACCAGTGATTCGCGAGAAGAAAAACACCACCCGGCGGCAAACGTTTTTGAGCATGATTATTTTATCCATGCTTTTGGTGATCTGCGCGGGGATATGGATCACCCAATCCCGCTTTAACGCCGGGGTGCTGCAAAAAGATGCGATTTTACCGGCGTCGAATCAAAATAAACCTCCTTCAAAATTGGCTCCGAACACCTTCTTTGCCCCTTTGCCAGAAGGCGTGCAACCACTGACATCAACGGAGATATTTGATGCGCGCACGCTTTCGGATAAGATAGACGGTAAAGCGGAACTCTATTTGTCCGCCGGTTTTAGGCGTCTGGTCAGTCAGCGCTTTAAGGATGAACGCGCCGCCGATCTGTGGATGGAGGCCTTCGTTTATGATATGGGCAACAGCCAAAACGCTTTTTCAGTGTTTAGCGCCCAGCGCCGGGAAGATGCGGTGTCACTGGATTTGTCTCAAAACGCCTACAGGACACCCAACGCTGTCTTTCTGACCCACGGCCGCTATTACGCGGAAATCATCGCGTCCAAAGCATCCGAGATGATGCCGCAGCCCGTAAAAATAATGGCCGAGACATTCATTCACAACACCCCTGCAGAAACGGTCACCCTCAACGAAACAGCGCTGTTACCAAAACAGAATCGGGTCGAGAACAGCATTGTCCTCATCGCTGCCAATGCGTTTGGCTATGAGGGTTTCGATAAGATTTACACCGCTGAATACCAACTGAACGATCAACGGCTCACAGCCTATCTTTCCCATCGCAAGACGAATGAAAAAGCCCAAAAAATGGCTTCGGCGTACACGCAGTTTTTATTGACGTATGGCGGGCAAAAGATTGATGAGCCGTTGCCCATAAAGGATGCTCGCATGATAAAGATTTTAGATACCTATGAAATCGTTTTTTTCCATGGTCCGTATTTGGCCGGCATTCGGGAGGCGGCAACCGTTCATCAGGCGAAAACGCTGGCCGACCGACTCTATCATCGAATAAAGGAAACAGATCGTGGATCGCAATCCAAACCATGATGGATTGAACCGTCGTCAATTTCTGGATCGATTGACCAAAGCAGGGATTTCCATCGCAGCTGCCGGTGCCGCGGGTTTCTGGTTCCATGATGCCAAAGGTCCCGTGTCTTCAGAGCCTGGTCCGTCGAACATTATCCTGAAGGATTTTTCCGTTGGCGTTCCAACGCAAAAAATGAGCATTATCCGTGGAAAAGACCGGGTTGCGACCTTGCAGACGGCGCTGAAATCCCTGGGCGGCATTGAAACATTTATCAAAAAAGGGGACCGGGTTTTGCTGAAAGTCAATGCGGCTTTTGCATCTCCGGCCATGCTGTCGGCCACGACACATCCGGCGATCGTCGCTGAAATGACCCGGCTTTGTTTTCGGGCCGGCGCTGCATCCGTCGTGGTAACGGATAACCCCATCAATGATCCGGCCAGCTGTTTTGCCCTGACCGGCATTGCCGATGCCGCCCGCAACGCCGGCGCCCGGGTGGTATTGCCGCGGGATGACCTGTTCAGCCCCATGACGGTCAAAGGGGCAAAATTGATTCGAAACTGGCCGGTTCTTTACCGGCCCTTTACGGATATCACCAAAGTGATCGGTATGGCCCCTCTTAAAGATCACCATCGAAGCGGCGCGTCCATGACCATGAAAAACTGGTACGGCCTTCTGGGGGGGCGGCGCAATATCTTTCACCAGGATATAAACGGCATCATCATGGAACTGGCGATGATGGTCAAGCCGACCCTCGTGATACTGGATGCGACCACGGCCATGGTAACCAACGGTCCCACCGGGGGCTCTCTATCGGATCTTAAAAATACCGATACCATGATCGCCAGTACGGACCAGGTCGCTGCCGATGCATTCGGCGCATCGTTGCTGGGGAGATCTTTAGACAAACTGCCGTACATCGGAAAAGCAAATGCCGCCGGAATTGGGACCGCGGACTATCTCAAACTGAATCCCGTAAGGGCATCGATTTAAAACTTATGAATATCGTAACCACCCGACGAATTTGCCAAGGATTCTTTTTTGTCCTGTTTCTATTGTTTTGTGCGGTCACCACCCTCGGAAGTCAATGGTGGCAGCTGCGCGGCTGGCCGGTCAACTGGTTGATTCAACTGGACCCGCTGGTGGGGCTGGGGACCCTTCTGACCACCCGGACCGTATACGCCGGGCTTTTGTGGGCACTGGCAACGATCACGTTGACCATCGTTCTGGGAAGATTTTTTTGCGGCTGGATATGCCCCTTTGGCGCCATTCACCAGTTTGTCGGTTTTCTGGCCAAACGCAGCCGATCGATACCTGAAAAAATAAAACTCAATCAATACCGGCCCGGACAAGCAATCAAATATTGGATCCTGATTTTTCTGTTGACCATGTCGGCGATGGAAGTGCTCATCGATCTCATCCGTTTGCCTGAAATCCATGGATTGGTTTTCGGGATCCTGATGTTGGCCGCACTGACAGGGGTGATTCTCAAAGCCGTTCGCCACACTTCGGCGACTCCCAAAAAAACGGGCGTGGTATTTTTGATCGTCGTGGCCGCCTGGCTGCTGCTCAGCATGGTCTTTAAAGGCTATCAAACCTCGGCGGCAGCGCTTCAAATCGGACTGCTGGATCCCATTCCCTTGGTGTACCGATCGATAAATCTTGTTATCCTGCCCCTTGTGGGCCGTACTGCTTTATCCATCCCGACCATGCCCCGCGCCTACGACGGGACCTTCCTGATTGCCGCCATATTCCTGACGGCAATCGTGTTAAATCTGGCAGTGCCGCGGTTTTATTGCCGTTTCATATGTCCGGCAGGCGCTTTGTTCGGCATATTGAGCCGTTTTGCCATCTGGCGGGTGGGCAAAACAAAAAATGAATGTATCGAGTGCGGTCTCTGCGAAAAAAATTGCGAAGGTGCATGCTCGCCGACGTCCAAAATTCGGATCAACGAATGCGTCCTGTGCATGAACTGCCTGAACGACTGCCGTCACCATCTAATGACGTATCAGATGACGGCCTCTGCTTCGGGTGAAATTCCCGGGCCGGATTTGTCCCGTAGACAATTTATCGCTTCGGCAATATCCGGGGCCGCAGCCATTCCCATGGTGCGGATCAGCGGCCATGTGGGTAAAAACTGGGATCCGGCTTTGGTGCGTCCGCCCGGCGCCCTGCCGGAAAAAGCATTCCTTTCCCGCTGCATCAAGTGCGGCCAGTGCATGCGCATTTGTCCCACCAATGTGATTCATCCGGCCGGGCTTCAGGGCGGCCTTGAAGGATTGTGGACCCCGGTTCTCAATTTTCGGATCGGAACCAGCGGGTGCCAGTTCAACTGCATTGCCTGCGGGAATCTTTGCCCGACGGCGGCCATACGGCCCATTACCCTGGATGAACGGCTGGGAAGAAACCGCTATGCGGATCACGGGCCCATTAAAATCGGCACCGCCTTTGTCGACAGGGGCCGCTGTTTGGCCTGGGCCATGGACAGGCCGTGCATCGTTTGCCAGGAAAATTGCCCGGTCAGTCCTAAGGCCATCCGGACCCGTGAAGTGTTCAACACCATCGATACGGGCGTCAAACTGACGGTGGCAAAAGCCGATGCCTTATATATCGAGTTTCAAGGCACAGGTCCCGGCATGAATCAACTGGCCACCGGCGACTATTTTGCCGTGGTGCAGCCGTCAGCCGATCACCGTCCGCGGCGAATCGTGGGCAACTGGGAAAGGGGTTTGCGGGTGGCCGACGAGGTTCCTTTTGAATCTTCGCCCAAGCCGGGAAGTCGCGTTGACATCCAGGTTCGGCTGCAGCAGCCCCATGTCGATCCCAAACAGTGCATCGGCTGCGGTGTTTGTGAACACGAGTGCCCGGTCCCGGGAAAGCGCGCGATCCGAGTGACGGCGGACAATGAGTCGAGAAATCTCGAGCATGCATTGCTGCTTAAACAATGACGATGTCCGGGGAAATTATTGCTTCAATCGAATCGCGTAAAACTCGATCTGACGTTATTCGTTATCCGTTAATGGGTATGGGTTTTTTCAAATAACCAATAACCAATAACCAATAACCGAAATTGAGCATTTTTTGCTCCATTGATATTCAACCATCGAAATTTTAGCGCCTATCTTAAAAAAGGAGTATCTGGTATGTCGATAAAAAAACACAGTCCATCACGAAGAGATTTCTTGAAAGCCGTTGGTGCAGTGAGTGCGGGGTCCGTCTTTTCCGCTTTCAATCCTTTGGCCGAAGCTTCCAAAGGTCCCGAAACAATGCCTGTTCGGGCCTTCGGGAAAACCGGCGTAAAGGTTCCGATACTGTCTATGGGCGGTATGTTCGATATCGCCTCCAATCTGCTCATGATGAAACAGGCCATCAAATGGGGGGTGACCTATTGGGATACTGCGGACTGCTATCAGCACGGCAGCGAAACCGGCATTGGAAAATATTTTAGTAAATATCCCGAAGATCGCAAAAAAATTTTTTTGGTGAGCAAATCCTGTGCCCGAAAACCCGAGGGCATGACCCGGCTCCTTAATCGATCCCTTGAAAGAATGCAGACCGGCTATATCGATCTTTACTTTGCCCACGGGATCTATGGAATCCGTGAGCTGAATGATAGCACCAAAACCTGGGCGGAAAAAGCCAAGAAAGCGGGAAAGATCCGTTTTTTTGGTTTCAGTACCCACGGCAATATGGAAGCATGTATGCTGGAGGGGGCAAATCTCGGCTGGATCGACGGTATTATGATGTCCTACAACTATCGCCTGATGCATACCGACGGTATGAAACGGGCAATAGATGCCTGTCGCAAAGCCGGCATTGGATTGACCGCCATGAAAACCCAGGGTGGCGGATCCATCAAGACGGACACAGATAGTGAACTCAAAATGGCCGGACGGTTTCTACGCAAGGGATTTACCGACGCCCAGGCCAAACTGATGGCCATTTGGGAGAATCCGGATATCGCCAGTATTTGTTCGCAGATGCCGAACATGACCATACTCAAGGCCAATGTCGCCGCCGCATTGAACAGGACCGACCTTTCCTCAAGGGACACTGAATTATTGCATCGCTATGCCCGGGAAACCCATTCGGATTACTGCACCGGCTGCACGGACATTTGTGAATCCGCCGTTGAAGCGGATGTGCCCATCGGTGATGTGATGCGGTATCTCATGTATTGTCGCAGCTACGGGGAGTACGACTACGCCGCCGTTCAATTCAAAACAATTCCTGAAAATATCCGCCGGCAGATGCCCCATCTGGACTATTCATCGGCCGAACAAAGATGCCCGCAACAGATGGCCATCGGCAAACTCATGAGAGAGGCGGTTAAAGAATTATCATAAAGCGCGATTTGGGTTCATTGACTTTACCCGCTGACTCAATGAAATGTGGGATTATCCTTGACCCTGGGGACTTTCACCCCAGGCTTTTTTGCTCCGCAGTACCTTTTTTTGAGCCGTTTCCCAGGTCTTTGTGGTCAGAAAAGATTCGTTGTAGCGCGTCAGCATCTCCTTAAACATCTGAAAAGGGACCGTGAACGAAAGCTCATCGGTTTTATAAAACTTTCTGGCGGAAGGGTCCCACCCGCCGAGCACCGCCTTGTGTTGTCCCTTTTCCAAATAGTGCAGCGGCCAAGCCGCAATACTGCCGCACCCGGCCCCCCAGGGCGATGCGACCACTTCGGGATCATTGGTGACAAATGCCGCCAACTGGTGAAGCCCGCACAGAGATTCCGGACGCGTGAAAAATGCGATCAGTTCCGGCACTTCATCATCAGAAAATTGGCTGATCGGTTTCACGACACAAAATTTACGGGGTGCCGGCCGAGGATCGATAAATTCGAAAATGCGTCTGAGCGCGTCCGGTGAATCACAATACCGTTCGCCCCGGGTCTGGTTCGGAATGCCGGTGGAAACATAATGGATAAGGGTTTCGGTCTGCGGCTTGTGAAATCCCAAAAAGAACGACCCTCCGGGACATCCGAACTGTTCTTCGGAAAAATAAGCAGCGGTCTTTTTTTTGCGGGCCCGCCAGATGTGGCCCATCACACAGGAAAATTGACCGAACACCTTCTGCCAGTCGATTTCATTTTTGATTTCCTTTTCCCGGGTGGGCAAGTCGTTGGGCTTGGCAGAAAAGCCTTCGATGGGTCTTTTATCCGTATAAAAAAGCCCCATGGGTTCCTCGTCAAGACCCAACACTCCGAGAAAATCCGGAAATAATTTCAATATGTTTTCATCCATGGTATCCTCCTATACATTCCGTTGCTTTGTGCCGTTTCCAATTGAAAGCCCCCTCAAAAATGATCTTTTTTAACCCCCAGCAAACCCTCTCCCCTTTGGATCCCCCTGACCCGATCCCAGGCGCTTCTCTGCCAGTCATCCCCTCGGTCGGCATCGGAGATCCACGGGGGAAGCGCGAGATACAGATATTGAGAGAGGGCGTAGACGTAAGGTTCATACATACGGCGCAGTTCCCTGAGTTTTTCGTTAACGTCCTCACCGCTGAGAAGATTCACGTTTTCGGCGGCCAGAGCATTGCGCAGGTACAACAAATCGTCGTTTGAAAGCCGGTCTCTTTCGGGCGTACGCGGCGGGGTCTTAAAAATGAAGGCAAGGTCCACAACCGCATGCCTCGCCATGGCGAACGTTAACTGGGCCTGGTGTTCACAGGCTCCCTCAATGCCGGTGATGACAAGGGTGCTCACGTCCAACACGGCTGTCAGTGCAGAAAGCCAAGACTGGTTGTCGTGCTGTGAGCGATAGTAGGCCAGCACCGGAAACGAGAGATGACTCTCCAGCAACTCCGCCGACCACCGTTCCCAGTCATATAGCAATTGACGGAGGGCCTCCATGCCATAGTCGTGGGAGTGCCGGTACAGGATTTCAAAGGCGGTGGGAGGGGAACCTGCGCGCGCATCCAAAAGCGATATATTCACCTCCCGGCTTGAAAAAGATTGGTTGAGCGACGGGAGGTGCCCGATCAGGACCGCGAGAAAGCCGTAACCCATCCCCGCTTCAATGACGGTGAGTGCCCTTGCTAAGCTGCCGGCAGGAATGACATCTCCCAATCCGAGCGTGAAAAAGGTGGTGCCGCTCATGTAGAGGGCTTCTCCAAAACCCAAGTGTCCCCCGGGCGCACCCAGCATGCTTTCCGACGACAAGTAAAGGAGAGAGAATCCTACCACGAGACTTACGGCCCAGGTGCACAGCAGCAACAGCAGCGACATGGGGCCGAAAAGCGCACGATACGTCGTCCGCCCTTTGTCCGAGGGGATAATTTTCAACAGAAGGGACCACAAACGCCAGGTCGTCCGGTAAAAGAGGCGCGCAAAGCGAAACCGGCGGGTGATCCGGCGAGGAAGGACCATGGTCTCGAAACCGTCCCAGAGAACGGCAAGGACAATGAATATGCCGATGATGCTAAGGAAGATGCACACAAAAACCTCTTATTTTACGATCAGATCATTCTTTACAGATGTGACCCCTTTGACGCTGCGAGCGATTTTGCCCGCTTTATCGACGGCCTTTTGAGAAGAAACGAATCCACTCAGTTGAACGATGCCCTTGTAGGTTTTGACCCCGATCTGGAATGATTTGAGAAAATCATCCGCTAAAAGCAGAGATTTGACCTTGGTCGTGATGACCGAATCGTCAACGTATTCTCCGGTGCTTTCCTGTTTGGGTGTCGATGCACAGCCCACAAAGGTGGCGATCAGTATTAGAAGGACTAAACAATGAATAGTGACCTTTCTTTTTTTCATAGCGATTTCTCCTCTTTAGAGTTTTATTGGCGAAACGCTTCATTATAAGATATGAACTTCACCGCATACTGGTGACAGGTTATTAAGAATTGAGGATATTCTGCCGGTGAAGATAATTGCCGGTTTAATAGGACGTTCGGAAGACCGACTAAAAGACAAGCAAGAGGGACAATTACCGTTTACCGAAACCCTATATCCCCGGCACATCATCTCCTGACCACAAGAACAGGGATTTTGGTTTCTTTGTGGATGATACTGTAGGTAATGCTGCCGAATAACGCAGCAGCTAAAGCGCTTCTCCCATGAGAACCCATAACAATGAGATCCACATCGGAACTCTCAGCTATTTTTGTAATCTCTTCGGAAGGATGTCCCAAGGTTACCACAATCTGTGATTGGATACCTTTTTTATCACACATCATTTTTATATCCCTTGCATACGCCTCTGCAGCGTCTCTCAGATAATCCTCGACTGGTTCTATAATATGCCGAGCGTTCTCTTGGGCAGAAATGGTCTGGGCGATCAATGATCGATTATCAACAATGCTCAGCACAATTATCGAGCACTTTAATTGTGCTGCAAGGTCAATGGCATACGCAGCTGCCTTTTGAGCCGTCTCGGACCCATCTGTCGGCACAAGAATGTTTGAAATCATAGGTTCTCCTTTAACAATGGTTCACAGATAAGGGATTGAATAAAACACCGATGCCATAAGATAAGGTTTGTAAATGTTCTGCACAATGTTTCCCATCATTCTGAATGGGGTTTTATTTTCCATGCGTGAACTCCCAGGGCGGGATTGGATTCGGTTCACTCCAAAGACCGGTTTTGCCATATCTGGCAACGATTTCA
This sequence comes from Desulfobacterales bacterium, assembly GCA_049583675.1. GTDB lineage: Bacteria > Desulfobacterota > Desulfobacteria > Desulfobacterales > UBA11574 > UBA11574. Next base: position 11,026 of record JBAUWG010000533.1, read on the forward strand.
AGGTTCAGCCAATCTCCACAAAATGCCGCTTTGCAATATTTCTGGTAGACCCAGGCTAAGCCGTTTTTAATAAGGGATTCGTTGAGTGATTTACCATCGACGGTCACGATTCCGAGTGCGCGGCCGTATGGGTCTTTACCCCCGGTTTCCACTTGAACGGTTTTGCCGTATACCCTATCGGAAGTAAACTGCTTTGCGCTTTTACCAAACGCCTGGTCGATTTCGGGCGTGTCAATCCCATATAGCCGGATCTTTTCACCCCTGCCTTCATGCAATACCGTGATTCTATCGCCGTCCGAGACCCCCACCACCAAACCACTCCAGGCGCTTTTATCTTTAGCCGTGTTTTTCGATGAAAACGGAAATGACAATTGACTTTCCACATGAACCTCGCCGTCCGCAAAGGCATTGGATATGGCAAGGGAAAAAAAGATGACTGCAAACAAAGCTGTTTTGAATCTGAAGGCCATCATTTCATAATCCTCATTATCGCCGGGTCTTTCTCCACCGATGTTATAAACAGAAAATAAAATATAAAATATATCTTCAAATCGTTTTAAACAACTCTTTTTGATCCTAAAAAAACCGGACTGCCGTAATTTTTTGTCGGCTTCTCAAAATATGCTTGCAGATGGTTCGAGTGTCAGCTTATCCTGATAAGAGATAAACGATGATACTGTAACGAACACCAGGATAAAAGGAGAAACTCATGAAAGTTCGCATCAACCGTCAATGCATGGGGGACCGCAACTGCAACAAGCTGTGCCCGGAAGTCTTTGAATACGATGAAGACCAGTTGTTGTCCATCGTCAAGTTTGAGGTCATACCGGAACAGTATCACGACCTCGTGCGTCAGGCGGCGCAAGAGTGCGTGCCCGATGCCATTGAAATCGAAGAGTAAGTCCTATGTTTCATCGATGATCAGCACGATCAACTCCCGGGGGCCGTGCACGCCGAAAGCCAGGGTCATTTCGATGTCGGCGGTCTTTGAAGGCCCGGAAATCAGCAGGGCATTGGTAGGCATATGATCCGGCCACTTCTCGGCCTGGATGATGTCGCAAAATGAGTTGTAGATCCTGTCCGCCGCCAGTATGGCAATGTGCACTGGCGGCACCAGAGACATCAGGCGCGGTTCCTTTTCATCCGGCCAGAGCACGATGGCGCCGGTTTCGGCAATGGCGCCCCTGGTGGTGGTGATTGCTGCATCGATGTGAAACAATTCGTCTTTGAATTCCTCGATCCGGCCTTTCCAGGAACAAAGGGCCGGCAGCCCTTGGGGGTTCGCCGGCCAGGCGGCTTTCAATTCACGGCCCATTTCGGTTTCCGGAGAATACAGCAGGCGTTTAAGGTTGCGGTTCTTGAGTATCTCCTGGAGCCGGTGGACCCAATCCCGGGAGCTGCCCGTCTCGATGTGGGTGCGCATGGCGCTCATCAATGCCGTGAGCCTTTCCAGACGCTGCGCGCGGTCGTAAGTGGCGATGGGCAGACAGGCGGCCGGCGGGATGTCCGGCGCCTGAGCTGCGGCCTTGTGGAGCCGCCGGAGAATTCGCTCGCGGGCCCTATTATCCATTGGGCACTCCTTTCTCCCGGGCCAGTTGATGCAGGCTTTTGGGCGCGAACTGCGGCCGGCTGCGGACCTGGGTCCAGGCTTTAAGGGGACCTATCGCCGGCAGCAGATGTTCGATCCGACCGGCCAGTTTGAGGCCCAGCCGGTTCAGAGCCGGATGGCTGTTGGCCAGGGCCCAGGCTTTCCATGCCATGATTTCCATACGATTTCGGCGAAAGCCGTGCCCCGGAATCGCGGCTGCGGGCGAGGCGTCATAATTTTCGTTGCGTACCCGCCGGATGAGGGCGGGGATGGGGATCCGGACCGGACAGACTTCCTCGCAGGCATTGCACAGGGTTGAGGCGAAGGCCAGATCACCGGCAGCCTGGAGTCCCTCGATCTGAGGTGTCAGGATCTTGCCGACGGGGCCGGGGTAGACAAACCCGTAAGCGTGTCCGCCCAGACGGGTGTATACCGGGCAGTGATTCAGGCAAGTGCCGCAGCGGATGCAATACAAGGTCTGGCGAAGCTGGGGATCGGCATAGATGCGTGAGCGGCCGTTGTCCAGCAGGATCAGATGGACTTCTAGGGGGCCGTCTTTTTCACCCGGCTTGCGCGGCGAGGTGATCATGTTGAAATAGGTCGTGATGCGCTGGCCGGTAGCCGAGCCGGTGAGCAGCCGGAGCAGGGGCGGGACCTGTTCCATCTTCTCCACCACTTTTTCGATACCCATGACGGCGATGTGCACGGGCGGAACCGTGGTGCACATGCGGCCGTTGCCCTCGTTTTCCACCAGGCACAGGGTGCCGGTTTCGGCCACGGCAAAGTTCACCCCGCTGAGGCCGGCGTGCCCGTCCTGGAATTTTTTTCGCAGCGTGGCGCGGGCGATGCGGTTAAGCTCCTCCACCTCCTCGGTGTAAGGGGCGCCCGGGATTTTGGCATGGAAGGTGCGGGCGATCTGGTCTTTGTTTTTATGCACGGCCGGCACGATGATGTGCGAGGGGGTCTCGCCGTCCAGTTGAATAATGAATTCCCCCAGATCGGTCTCCAGAGCCTCGATGCCGTGGCGGGCCAGAAACTGGTTGAGGTGCATCTCCTCGGAAACCATGGATTTGCCTTTAACCAGTCGGGTGGCCTTGTGCCGCTGCAGGATCTCAAGGACAATTTGGTTGGCCTCGTCCGTGGTCTCAGCCCAGTGCACCTGGATGCCGTTTTGAGTGCATTTTTGCTCCAACTGCTCCAGCAGTCGGGGCAGACGGCTCAATGCCCGCTCTTTAACGGCATTGCCATAGCGACGCAGTTCTTCAAGCTCCCGGGCATCGTTGAAAACGTCCTGACGTTTGACGCGAAGGCCGTCCATGGCCGAGCGTAGATTTTTACGCAACTGGCGGTCTTTGAGGGCCTTGGCGATATTCTTCTTGAAATCGAAACGTGCGGGTTCAGCCATTGGTCCGCTCCCATAAAAATTCAGCGAGGTGCTGGGTTTCAACGTCCAGGCCGCACTTATCCAAGGCGCCGCGGATGTGCAGCAGGCAGCCGCAGTCCCCGGAGATGACCCGTTGGGCGCCGGTTTGAACGATGTCATCGATCTTGTCGCGCACCATGGCGGCCGAGATCAGCGGGTGCTTGACGGCAAATGTTCCGCCGAAACCGCAGCATTCATGCTCCCGTTCGAGTTCGGTCAGCTGCACATGGGCCAGTTGGGCCAAAAGGGTCTTGGCTTCCTTGATGACCCGCATTTCACGCATGGCGTGACAGGAAGAGTGCCAGGTGATTTTCAGCGGATCCCCATGATCAACCAATCGGATCTTAACGATATCTGCCAAAAACTGGCCCAGCTCAAAGACACGGCTTGAAAAATGCAGGGCCCGCTCTTCATCGCGGTCATCGGCAAACAGTTCCGGATAGTGGTGCTTCATCATGCCGGCGCATGAACCGGAGGGAACCACGATGGGATAGTCCCGGTTGAATGTGTACAACTGCCTTCGCGCCACTTGTCGGGCTTCATCCGGGAATCCCGAATTGAATGCGGGTTGTCCGCAGCAGGATTGATTCTGGGGGAACACCACGGCGATGCCTTCGCGCTCTATCAGTCGAATCGCGGACAGGCCGGCCTGGGGAAAAATCGCGTCAATAATGCAGGTACCGAAAAAATAGACCTTCTCGGGCTTTGGCGGATCCAGCGGCATGGGGATGGTCTCCAAGCAACGGGGTTGTCGGTTCCAGAAGCTATCTCAAAATTAGGATTTTCGTTCGAGATCAAGACGAGGCCAAGAATCAACCCACAGACATACTCAAGTATGTCGAGGACTTGAGACGATGGCTCAACGTCCATACTTGTCCGCATCCGGCGGATCGGACGGAAAGACTTTTTTGAGATGACTTCTATAAAACAGTATATGCATGCATGCGGGAAGTGTCCAGAAATAGTTTAAGTCAATGTTCATGAATAGGGGGACCCCATTCAGCCCGTTTAGAATTCTTTTAGGCTCGCCGGTAACCTATCGGAGAAATCACTTGTTTGAAATAAGGTTCAGACTGTGTTAAATTCAGTTTGCTCAGATTCCATCGCAGCCCCTATATCGAATATTATGAGTTGAGGAATAAATAAATTGAACATTCTTAGCGAAGTCCTTAAGCACGATGTATTTCCGGCGCTCGGTTGCACAGAACCGATTGCCGTTGCCTATGCTGCCAGCGCCGCCGGCAAACAGCTTAATGGGGAAATATCCGGGATACATATATCGGTCGACCCCGGCGTTTATAAAAACGGTTTCGCCGTTACGATTCCAAATACCGGGGGCGAAAGGGGCAACTTGATCGCCGGTGTGCTCGGAGCGCTCATCCGGCGCCCGGAAATGAAGATGGAGGTCATGAGTTGCGCTACCGAAGACATCCTGAGCCGCGCGAAAACGCTGATTCAAACAGACAGGGCGGATATCCGTTGTGACAGATCAAAGAAGCTTCTTTACATTGATGTTTTGCTCCGCACGGAAAAAGACTCGGCCAGGGCGGTTATCGCGGGGAGTCACACCCATATCGTTAGACTGGAGCACAACGGCCGCGATATTTTCCGATCAGACGATGCCCTGTATGGCCCTGATGACCATGCGTTTAGGACGGCATTGAGAAATGCAAGCATCGCCTCGCTCGTCGATATGGCCGAGCAGATCGAGCAGCCGGATTACGACTATGTCCAGCGCGGGATTGACATGAATCTGCGTATCTGCAAAGAAGGACGTTCGTTGCGCAGAGTCGGTCATTATATCTTTGAATTGGTTGCGAAGAAACAGCGCGAGGACAGCCTGTTTTCCTCATGTGAAGCCATGACCGCATCGGCGGTGGACGCGAGGATGGGCGGCCTCAACCTGCCTGTGATGTCCAGCGGCGGCAGTGGAAATCAGGGAATTGTGGCGATTCTGGTTCCGTATTTCGTCGGCAAACATTATGATTTGGAAGAGGGCATTATCGTCCGCAGCATCGCTTTGTCCCACTTGATAAACAGCTACATCAAGTGCTTTACGGGAGATCTATCTCCTTTGTGCGGGTGCGCCATTGCGGCAGGTGTCGGCGCGGCTGTTGCCATCGTTTATCAGCGGGCAGGGAAGGACTTGCCGAAGATCACGCTGGCTGCGAACAATCTTATCAGTGACCTGGGCGGGATGCTTTGCGACGGCGCAAAGGAAGGCTGCGCTCTGAAAGTGGCAAGCTCTACAAACTCTGCAATACGTTCTGCACATATGGCGCTGAACAATCACGGCATCTCACATGTGGAGGGTTATGTCGGATCTACACCCGAAGACACCATTCGCAACCTGAGCCAGATCGGCGCCATTGGCATGTCCCTGGCAAACGACACGATGCTCAATATCATGATAGAAAAATCTTCCGACCTGACTGATTCCGAAGAAAACATAAGAATGAGCAAGGATAACATGCACGATCAAAACCGGTCAGGTAAAGGCGACGATTGATCGCCGTCTCTGTTCCGAAACGAGATAGATGATACCTGCCTTTTCACCTGTTCAAAGAATCGCAAAAATCGTATCTCCAATGATATCCATATAACGCATGGAAAGCCATAGGATGGAACCGGATCGTATCAAAATGAGCACATTGCTGACGGCAACCGCGGCCATCGTACTTTTGGAATCCGCTTCCGATCTATCCGTGTCCGCAGCCTCTATCTCGGCCATGATTGCCACGGGCCTGACCCGTATTATCGGCATTGGGGTCCTTCTGGCCATCACCCTCAAACTGCAAGGCCAACTCGATGTCATCGGTTTGCGGCCTTCGGCGATCGGTTCCGGCACCTTAAGGGGTGTTTTATGGTCCATGAGTTTCGGAGTTGTGGTTGCCGTGGGATTGATCATTGGCCGATTGGCAGGGATCAATCTTGTTGGACTTTTACAATTCCGTCTGCCGCATAAACCGTCGGATATTTTAATTTTATTTGTGGTCGGCTCCGTCATCGCACCGATTGCCGAGGAGGTCTATTTCCGCGGGTTGGTCTATGGGTACCTGAGACGCTGGGGACCCAGTGCAGCCATTATAGGAAGCACCCTTTTGTTTGTAGCGGCTCATACCGGTTTACAGACAATTCCGATTACGCAGATCATTGGCGGCCTCCTGTTCGCCATTGCCTATGAGACTGAAAAAAATCTGATGGTGCCTATTGTCATTCACATGTCCGGCAATCTGGCCCTTTTTTCGTTAGTATTCCTGTATCAAAATCTTACCTGAGCGATATCTAATGCTGATTGACGAAAAAAAATCCATGATACCCAATATCCCTAAATTAATTCCAATAACGATATAGGGTGATAAATTCGGATACAGTGAAATTATGTAATGAAAATCAATCTCGCCAAACGCTTAAAATTTTCGGCCTTTTCATTTTCCAACACAAAGATTTAAGTAATCTGCATTCTTCAGAAAGTGTGATATGTATGGGCACGCATCCGATCATTAAGCTATAATTGTATCTTGCCATAATATGGAAAATTATCATAATAATATAGTTGGAGCATAACGGAGAATCCCCATGAATGCCGATTATAGAAATATTAAGATTTTGGTGATTGATGATGAACCCAAAATGCTGGACCTTATATATACTGTTTTGAAGCGACATAAATTTACTGTGTATACGGCTTCTGACGGTGAGAAAGGCATTGAACTGTTTAAGAAGGAAAATCCCTCCATCATCCTTACGGATATCCATATGCCCGTAATCACCGGCATTGAAATTCTAAAAATCGTCAAAAAGATCTCTCCCATCACCCAAGTGATTGTATTTTCAGGAGTTGGAACCACATCTGATGTGATAAAAGCGCTTCGATTGGGTGCATCCGATTATCTCGTGAAACCTTTTAACATAGACCTTCTGATTCATACGGTCCGCCGATGTGTGGAAAGACATGAACTGATTATGGAAAGAATTGGAAGGAAAGATACCCTTGAAAGGGAGGTCAGGGAAAGAACTGCAGCGCTGACCCATACGTTTTATGAAACCATTAAGGCATTGGGGCTTCTTACTGAAAAACGAGATCCTTATACTGCCGGTCACCAGCAACGGGTGGCCTTGCTGGCAATGGGAATCGGCAAAAAATTAAGTTTGACGCAAAAGGAAATCGAAATCATCAACGTGGCAGGACTGTTGCATGATATCGGGAAAGTGGCCGTTCCTACGGAGTTGTTGGTCAAACCTTCAAAATTAATGACACCGGAGATCCAGCTAATGAAATTACACCCCGAGATCGGCTATGATATTATCAAGGATATTCCTTTTGTCGAATCTCTCGGCAAGGATGTTTCCATGATTGTGCTGCAGCACCATGAGCGATTGGATGGCACCGGATACCCCAAGGGATTGACAGATGATAAAATAGAATTGGAATCCAAAATACTCAGTGTGTCGGATGTCATTGAAGCGATGTCTTTTCACCGGCCTTACAGGGCTGCTTTCGACATGGCCACCACAAAGGCGGAACTCATCGATAAAAAAGGTATTTCTTATTGTCCGGAGTGCGTTGACGCCTGCATTCAGTTAATAGAGGAAAATAACGATGATGCCCAAAATCTGTTTGATTCTCTGGCCATGGATAACCGCCGGATAATTTCCGGTCAAAAATAGTGGTGCTTACGGAATTTAAAGTAAGTTGTTGACTTGCCTATGGATGTACCGGAAATCTCCCGTGCGTTCTTTGGGTAGGCCAGGTCGAAGTTCCCGGAAATCGGAAGAAAGGCCGAGCGCTTTCTGCAACTGAAGGCATAGCGGGACTATTTGAGGATTGCAAAGAAGCGATAACGCAAGCCCGGGCCAAAAGATGCAGTTTATGGATGGACAACAACAAACGGTAAGGAGATGCTTCCATGACCCGATTATTCGAAGAAACGTCGATCAAAGGCATGAAGATGCGCAACAGAACCGTCAGGTCCGCCACCTGGGAGGGGATGTGCGAGCCCGACGGCAGGCCCACGCAAAAGTTAATTCACTGCTATGAAGATTTGGCCCGCGGCAAGGTCGGCCTTATTATTTCGGGCTATACGTTTGTACGGCCGGATGGGAAGGGCATGCCGGGTAAAATGGGCATTCACATTGAAGACTTTGAGAAAGACTTTAAACAGTTGACCCGCAGCGTCCACGCGGCCGGCGGTACCATTGCCATCCAACTGGTCCACGCCGGCGGCCAGACAACCGCCAAAAACGCGGGCCGACAACCCCTGGCCCCGTCTGCCGTTAAGGTGGACCAGTTTCCGGAGATTCCGGGAGAACTGACCATCGATGACATCCGCGATATTGTCGGTGCCTTTGGAACGGGAGCCCGCCGGGCAAAGGCCTGGGGGTTTGATGCCGTGCAATTGCATGGCGCCCACGGTTTTTTGATCAATCAGTTTCTTTCGCCGCTCACCAACCGCCGAACCGATGACTACGGCGGCAGTATTAAAAATCGCAGCCGGTTTCTGCTTGAAGTATACCAAGCGGTGCGTGAGACCGTCGGCGACAATTATCCGGTGCTCATCAAACTCAGCGGGGCCGATAACATTGACGGCGGCCTGGACATCGATGATGCGATGTATGCGGCCAAGGAACTTGCACGGGCCGGTATCGATGCCATAGAGGTTTCCACCGGCACCCCGGCTTCCGGCAGTAAAACCCCGGCGCGAGAGAAGATCAACGCACCTGAAAAAGAGGCCTATAACTTAGGGCCGGCCCTTGGGATCAAAAAACAAGTCAACTGTCCGGTAATGGTCGTGGGAGGGTTTCGATCCTGCGAGGTGATCGAAACAGCACTCAAAAACAATGATATCAGCTATATTTCCATGTCCAGGCCGTTTATCCGGGAACCCGGCCTGGTCAATCGATGGCTTCAGGGCGATCGCAGACCCGCCACGTGTATCTCATGCAACGGCTGTTTTAAGCCGGGTCTCGAAGAAGGCGGGATTTATTGTGTGGTTGAAAAAAAAGAGCAGGAAAAGGCCGCCCAAAAATAACCGTTCCCGGATTTCCCTTTTCAATCACATAATCGGCAAGACTTTAAATTGGTGCTCTTTCGGGATACAAGTCCCCTTGCTTCAGTATCGGGCGCCGTTCTTGGGGATCATACTTGAGGACCGTTTTATTTCTTCCCAATATCTTCAATTGCTTTTTGCAAATATGCTGTTATACAAATCTTCGCCATAGCTGGTTTCCAGCGGTGCCCCTTCAACGACTTTAAACGTTCGGGTTCCGTCGGTTTTTCTTTCAGCCCGGAGGAAGATGGCGTTTTTCATATTTTTCTCATAAAGAACATGCGCAAATTCATAAAGGTGCGTAACAAAGAAGACTTTGATTCGTGCTTCCACTAACGCGCAAGTGATCTGACGGGCAATTTCCGAGCCTTCCCTTTCGTTGGTCGCGGCGAATGATTCATTAAAAAGCAGCAGGGCATTTTCCCTTATATTATCTGCGATAAGGCCCATTCTGCCAAGCTCTTCATCGAGTTTGCCGCTTTCCATGGAAGCGTCTTCTTCCCGTTTATAGTGCGTGAAAAGCCCATCACAAATATTGGAACAAAAAGACTCGGCCGGCGCAAACATACCGCACTGCATCATCAATTGCGCCAAACCGATGCTTCGTAAAAAAGTCGATTTGCCCCCCTGGTTGGCGCCGGTGATGATGACAAGGTCTTTGCCGTCGGCGTTCGCATGGTTGCTTATGATTTTTTGTTTCATGATCAAGGCCAGGCAGACATCGTATAATTCATGAAAAGAATGCCTGCGTTCATCGAGAGCCGCGGGCCGGGGAAAACATATCGGTTCCCCAATTTGCTTCAGTTGGTCATATAAATTCAAACAACCGATATAAAAAGCCAGCTCGACTTGCAACATTTTAAAAAAATTGTCTATATGATCAGCGGACTGACCCAGCGCATTGGCGGCAAGATTGATCCCTCTTGTCCTTAAATCCGATAGTATCCTGGCACCGGCTTCATCTCGAGGATGGATCGAAAAAGTATAGACCGACGGTTTTTTGATCAGGACCCGCTTTATCCAACGCTGCTTTTTTTCTGCTGATTTACGAAGCATATAATTGGTGCCTTCATTGCCATCTCCCAATTCAGCGCTGATCAAGACACCGTCGCGGAATTTCAGCTCTCTTAAATGATCTTGAATTTCAGCGAGGTATTCATCTTCCAGTTCTTTTTGAATCATTGCAAAAAACCTTGTAAATCCTTCCGACTCGAATTTATCTGCGTGTTCATCGGCGATATTCCTAAGCTTTATAAGCAGTCCGACGAACATCTGCATCATCTCCGTCGCATTGGCCAGCACTGCACTGGGATAGGTGCTGAAAATGCTGTGCCAGTGTCTTTTTTTGTTTTTAATCGATTCTATTGGAATTTGGTAGATATCCCTGACAATCTCGGAATTTCTCAGGCAATCCTTGAGAATGTTTTGACGGTATTGTATGGTATCCTGATCGTTATTCAACCCTTCCAGAACCGCCTTTTTCGCCACATCAAACAAAAATTCATCACCGAGCGCCATGGCATTGAACAGGGTTCTTAATTCCAAGTCCTGCATCAACTCTTTTTCATTCGACGGCAATTTCTGTTGAAGGTTAAAATCACGGTCTCTATCCATCAGGAACGCCTTCATGATGTCAGCCGCTCCTTTAAACAATTGTATGTTACACGATACTTTTCAGCAATGGCGATCGCGTAGGCAAGCCCATCGGCGGGCTTCCTCACAATTTTATAGGTTCTCAATGCCGGATTTTCGGGAACAACCGTGCTGACCATGCTGACGGTTTTTTCACTTAAGGATGCCAGTTCATCGATAAACGTTACCAAAACGCACAACAAATCCATTTGCATGACTTTCTCCATGACCTTTTTCCCTAAAAAAACCGCATCATTTAAAGTTGTGGAAGTAAAGATTTCATTCATCACGATAATACTGTTTGATGTGGCCTGGTTTAGAATATCGTAAATTCTGATCAGATCGTCCTGGAGCTTGCCTCTGAGGTTGTTGATGCTCTCTTCTTTTTCAAAATGCGTCAGCAGCTTGTCGAACATAAAAAGTTGCGCGCGGCTGCCGGGGACCGGGCAGCCAAGGCCGGCGACATAATGCAACTGCCCGAAGGTGCGGGCGAAGGTTGTTTTACCCCCCTGGTTCGGTCCGGATACGACGATTATGCGTTCTTTGTCTTTCAGAAAAAAATCATTGCAGACAACCGGCGATTCCTCTGAAATCAGCTTAGAGGCAAGCGCCAGATCAAATCCTTCATCATTATGGACTTTTTTGCTGGTGACGGCGATTTGCGGGTAACAAAATTTTAATCCTGCTTTTTTGATTTTCGCGATATGCTCCAGATAAGCGATGTAAAATTGTATTTCCCGGTCAAAAACACGGATGGTTTCATCCAGATAATTGCGGTTATTCGTGCAATAATGATCCAGATTTAAAAATATTTCGGGATGCAACTTGGCGACCAAATCCAGTATTCTGGCTCCGACATGGCTCATGCCGGACTCAATCGGAAATTTAGCCCGGTAATCTTTCACCGCCCCCTGTTTAAATCTTTCGAATGTTTTTTCAACGTCCGCGCTGTAATCCATTTCAGATTCATATTTGCGAACCTTTATGCGGTTGCCTTTTATGATCAAACAATATTTTACAGCGGCCAAATCAGCTTTGAGCTTTCTTGTTTCCGTTGTAAGCGATGCAAAGCAGTCGGACGCAATGTAGTTCGTCAGATACTCACGGAATGCCAAAAGGCCGCGCGATTTTAAATCTGCAAGGTCTAAATCATCCAGCAAGCAAGCAACGGCTTCGCAATAAATCTTTAGCGCCTCTAAAAACCATCCTTCTTTATGATATTTGTAGTAAAGTGTATCTTCTAAGGCGAGATATCGGCGCATCTTTCGCATCTTGCCCGCAAATGATTTTATCTGCTCAAAAAGAACCTCATTTTCAAGGTCTCGCATGACTTCTTGTCGATACATGATCGTGTCGGCATCCTTCAAGGAGGTATAAAAGAAAGGTTTTAAATGATATTCC
>JBAUWG010000534.1:0-6821 GCA_049583675.1 Desulfobacterales bacterium
ACGGCGACAAGGTTGTTCAGGCGGCTAAAAAAGAGCACCTAAGTCCCAAGACTTATGTTGATAAAATCAGCGGTCTTTTCAGAGCCCTTTGGCCTGAAATGAATATCAAGTACAGCCATTTTATTCGTACAACCGATGCTTACCACATGACTTTGGTGAAGCGGATCATGCAAAAAATTTATGATCTGGGTGATATCTATTTCAGCGAATACGAGGGGCTTTACTGCTTTGGTTGTGAGCGTTTCTATACGGAGAGAGAGTTGGTCGACGGCAAGTGTCCCGATCATGAAACATCCCCCGATCCTATTAAAGAATCCAACTATTTTTTTAAAATGAGTCGCTACCAGGACTGGCTGATCGATCATATTCATAACCATGCTGATTTTATCACCCCGAAGCGGTATAAGAACGAAGTGCTGTCCTTTCTCAAAGAACCCCTTGAAGACCTTTGTATATCCAGACCCAAAACACGTCTTAAATGGGGAATTACCCTACCGTTTGATAAAGAATACGTGACCTATGTTTGGTTCGATGCGCTGCTGAATTACGTCTCGGCACTGGGGTATCCGGATGGAGATCTGTTTAGCACTTTTTGGCCGTATGCCCAGCATATTATAGCCAAGGACATTTTAAAACCCCATGGTATTTACTGGCCGATTATGCTCAAGGCAGCCGGTATTCCCGTATATAAAAAATTGCACGTTCATGGATACTGGAATGTCGATCAGAGCAAAATGTCTAAAAGTATCGGAAATGTCGTCGAACCGCTGCACCTGAAAAATGTTTACGGCCTTGATGCGTTTCGGTTCTTTTTGATGCGGGATATGACCTTCGGACTCGATTCCAATTTCAATGAAGAAGCACTGATACAACGGATCAATTCCGATCTGGCAAATGATCTTGGGAATTTATTCAGCAGGGTTCTGGCAATGGTTCATAAATATTTTTCCGGTGTTGTTCCCGACGTTGATGCCCAAGTGGAGCAAGAACTGGATCTTGGGTTGAAATCGGAAGCCCTGAAAGTTGTCGGAAAATATGAGCAGCATATGGCAAAATTCGCTTTTAACAAGGCGATTGTGACGGTTTGGGAATTTATCAACCATATGAATAAATATATCGACCTTACGACCCCTTGGGTGCTTGCAAAGAAAAAATCCAGTCGAAAAGAGCTTGAAGTGGTCATTTACAACCTTCTTGAATCCCTTCGGATCATATCCGGTCTCATCTATCCCGTCATGCCGGATACTGCGGAAACCATGCAGAAACATCTCGGCATCAATTCCAAGAACCAACTTTTTCATATGGATATTCTTAAAGCCTGGAAAACCTTGACCCCGGGCACGAAGATTCCAAAATCGATTACACTTTTTCCAAGAATCGATCATAAAGAGGATCGTATGACACTTGTCGAGCAAAAAGATTCGCCGCCCCATGCGCCGGACGTTAAACCCGAAATAACCATTGATGTTCTCAACAAGGTTGATCTCAGGGTGGCCACGGTCCTTCACGCCGAGGTGGTCCCCCGGGCCAAAAAATTATTGAAGCTTGATATTGACATGGGGGAAAAACGGACCATCGTGGCCGGTATATCGGAGTCCTATTCTCCGGAGGATTTGGAGGGTCGCCAGGTTATCGTTGTGGCAAACTTAAAGCCGGCCAAGTTGATGGGGATTCTTTCCAACGGCATGTTGCTGGCTGCCGCGGGAAAAGACGGGTCCGCCGTAGCGACCCTTGACAAAAAGGTGACGCCGGGGACTCCCCTGCGTTAGTATCAATCAATAAATGTTGATTCTGTAAGACAATCTATGGACTGGAAACGGAACACAGATACCACGCCTTTTGAGAGATTAAACTGGCGGGAATATCAGACCGGCCTGAAAAGGACCTCAGCCAAAAAAAGACTTACCATCGGCGCCCTCAAATATACCGCCTGGGCGTTTTTTTTATGTGCTGTGGCCTATGTAATCATTACCGGGCTCGGCAAGCAATCGTTTTCGCATTTGGCCACAAACAATTCTTCGCCATTTCATTATGAAAGTTCTTTTGACAAGAAGAAAATTCAGGCGCTTTTAAATGATATATCTTTTATCAACCTAGAGGAAAAAAGTTTCGATTTTGCTTCCAACGGGCATCAATACAGGGTTGACACCAGCCTTGATATCGGACTTCAGCATTATCTTTTGTCAAAGTTGAACACCTCCACTGCCCGATATATCGGAATTGTGGCGATGAATCCGGCGACGGGCAGAATTTTATCCATGATCAGTTTTGATAAACTCAATGCATCAAACAACCCGTGCCTGGAGAGCATATTTCCTGCGGCGAGCATATTTAAGATCGTCACGGCATCTGCCGCCATTGAAAAATATGGTTTTGGTCCCGACCATGTATTTACATTCAACGGTATGAAACACACATTATACCGGTCCCAGCTTAAGGATCGGAGAACCCGGTACACCAATAGAATCACATTTAAAGATGCGTTTGCCCAATCGGTGAATCCGGTGTTTGGAAAAATCGGGGCTCTTTATTTGGACAAAGAGACCATTATAAAATATGCGAAAGCCTTTGGTTTCGACAGAAAGATCAATTTTGAGCTTCGACTTGATCCCAGTTGCGTCGCCGTAACCGATAAACCGTATCGATGCGCCGAGATTGCCAGCGGGTTTAACAATAACACGAAAATATCTCCTATTCATGGGGCGATGATGGTTTCGGCCATTATCAATCAGGGAAAGCTGCCGGAGCCCACCATCATTGACCGGATCGTTAACGAAAAAGGAAGCGTCATTTATCAGAACCGAACGGTCCCCGTCGGCCAGGCGATTACTGCGGATGCATCCGCAATATTGAATCGTTTGATGACGACCACCATAAAAAGCGGCACTCTAAGAAAAACGTTTCGGCGATATAAAAAAGACAAGGTCCTTTCCAGGCTCAATATCGGCGGCAAGACGGGCTCCATTGACAATAAAACCCATGATGTAAGGTTTGACTGGTTTGTTGGATTTGCCGAGGCAAAGGGGGGGAAGCGGAAAATCGCTCTGTCCGTTATCGTGGCCCACGAAAAATACATCGGACTTCGCGCCGGTTATTATGCGCGTATTGCCATTAAATCGTATTTTGATCGCTATCTTGCACAAGAAAACAATCATCCGTTAAAAAAGCTGGTCGCTTCTAAAACGAAGATACAGACCGCCGGTGATAAAATGTAATCGTCAAGGAGATTCATCATGCCGGGTTTTGAGATATTTGGTGAGGAAGAACGCAAAGAAGTTCAGGATGTTCTCGATACGGGCGTACTGTTTCGCTATGGATTCGAGGCCGTCCGAAAGGGGCACTGGAAAGCAAGAACATTTGAGACCGAACTGGCAAAACGGATCGGCGTAGAATATTGTCATTTATGTTCCAACGGCACTGCAGCCCTTTGTATCGCCTTGGCGGCATCCGGCATCGGCGCCGGAGATGAGGTCATTGTTCCGCCGTTTACGTTTATTGCTACCATTGAAGCGGTTTTGGCTGCCGGTGCGATTCCTGTTTTTACCGACATTGACGATACGCTCTGTATAGACCCCGAATCCCTTGAATCCGTGATTACTGCCCGTACAAAGGCGGTTGTGCCGGTCCATATGTGCGGGGCAATGGCGCATATCGAAGAAATAAAAAGTTTTTGCCTTCAAAAAGGGCTGGTGATGATCGAAGACGCGTGCCAGTCCATGGGCGGCACCTTTAACGGGAAATCACTGGGAACATTCGGACAAATGGGATGTTTTTCATTCGATCCCGTCAAAACGATTACCTGCGGTGAAGGCGGTGCCGTTGTTACCGATGACAAGAAACTTTACACGCTTGCCGATGCCTATGCGGACCACGGACATGACCATATGGGAAATGATCGGGGACTCGAAGGGCATTTCATACTTGGGAACAACTTTCGCATCAGCGAATTGAACGCGGCCGTCGGATTGGCCCAGTTGAAAAAACTTGATTTCATTTTGGAAAAGCAAAGATCGCATAAAAAGGCCATCAAGGATGCTTTGGCACAATTTTCTGAGATCAGTTTTAGAAAGATCCCCGATCCCAAAGGAGATTCTGCGACGTTTCTCTCATTTTTCCTGCCGGATGAATCTCTCGCCCGCGTCGCATCAGCAGCCCTTGCCGATGCAGGCGTCGATGCCTGTTTTTACTGGTATGACAACAACTGGCATTATATTCGACAATGGGATCACTTCAAAGGGCTCAAGTCCCCGGCCGGGTTGCCGATAACTTTAGTCAAAGATCGTCCCGACTATGAAAAAATACGGCTTCCTATATCAAATGGCATTATGAAAAGGACCATTTCCATGCTGATAAAACTTTCCTGGACGGCGGATGAGCTTTCGCGGCGGATCGAAAAAATAACGACGGTATTTCGAAAAATTAGAAAATAGGAAATAGGAAATAGGAAAAAGAAAACCGAGGTTTTTATCATGTTTCGAAATTTCAAAATGGTTTCTTATGTTGTTTTCGGACGGGGCTGTTTCAACCAACTGGATGATATTCTTGCTCAAACACGACGGTCAGAAGGTAATTTTTGGGTTTTTCTGGTGGATGATGTTTTTCAAGACAGCGGCTTGAAAAACAGAGTGCCGGTAAGAAACCGGGATAAACTCATATGGGTCAACGTCGATGACGAACCCAAGACAACATACGTGGATGCGTTGACGCGGCAGATCAAGGACTTTTCCGGTGAATTACCTTCGGCGGTCATTGGAATCGGCGGCGGGAGCACCATGGATATTGCCAAAGCAGTGTCTTTGATGCTCACAAATCCGGGATCTTCTGCGGATTACCAGGGGTGGGATCTGATCAAAAATCCTGCCGTATATCATGTGGGTATTCCGACATTATCCGGAACCGGCGCCGAAGTATCCCGAACGACCGTACTCTCAGGCCCTGAAAAAAAGCTCGGAATCAATTCCGACTTCACGGTGTTCGATCAAATTGTGCTCGATCCCGAATTGATCACAGGCGCCCCTGCGGATCAGCGCTTCTATACCGGGATGGACTGTTATATACACTGCGTGGAATCTTTAAACGGTACCTATCTTAACGCATTCAGCAAAGCGTATGGTGAAAAAGCAATGGATCTTTGCAGGGCGGTTTTTTTAGATGATTGTCCGGACGAGGACGACAAGCTCATGATGGCTTCCTATTGCGGCGGTATGAGCATTGCATACTCGCAAGTGGGGATATGTCATGCCCTTTCATATGGTCTTGGTTTTGTATTGGGAATTCATCACGGTATCGGCAATAGCATTGTTTTCGACTATCTTGAAGACTACTATCCAAAAGCGGTTTTCGAGTTTCGCGAGATGATGAAAAAACATCATATTCGTCTTCCTCAAAATGTGACCGGCCGTGTCGATGAGGAGGAAATGGAGAAAATGGTTGATGTTGCACTGGTGCTTGAGCCGCTCTGGGAAAATGCCCTGGGCGCCGATTGGAAACGCATCATGACCCGGAACAAAATCAGAAGTCTGTATCAAAAAATGTAAAACGCCTAATCGAATTTGGATGCGATTAGGGTTTTTATTTTATCGCCGCTCGGCCCCATTGTTTTTTTTACTGTTACAAAGGCATTGTCAATGATTTGGTGATCATTATGAAGATAACAACAATACAGTTCTTGATAATAGAGCTGGGAAAGCGAATCCTGGATTGGCTTTTCGCCAACATCTATTTCGGAAAGCACATGGATGCGGTGCCGAACCGTTCCATTGTGTTTTTTCCTTACCGCGAGGCCACCTTCAGTTGCGGAATAACGGGGATTGTTTCGTTTAAAAGCAAAAACCCAGCGGATGATCATATGGGCCTTGCCGTTTTAAAGGCCATGATGGATAAACTTGAAGGTTGTCTCTTCGGAAACTGCAAACAGGATGAATTACGGTTTAAAGATCATTATCTCGGCGGCGGGGAACATGTCGATTCGCTGCTGCGGGCTGTGCGAGATTTGAAACGAAATGATGTTTTTTTCACTTTTTTTATCAATCCCGACATCCAGAATGAACTGATGGATGTTGCCGGACGGCTTTCAACCGTCGTCGATTCGGAATCGAAATATCTGGCCGAATATATGGGGCGTCTTGATTCCGAAGATGTCGATATTCTGACCCGCCGCATTGAAACCATAAAAGATGTTTCCTGGTGTCTTACTTCGGAAATTATCGGCAACATCAAAAAGATCGAAAATCTTTTAGGATCCGGCAACGGGACCAAAGGCAGGGCTGTTGTCAATATCTTTAAGCAAATCAATTCAGTATTGAACAGTATTGACCGTCTCGAGGTACGGGGCCGGGATTCGGCAGGGATCTCCACGATGTTTATTCTCGACGGCAAGGAGTATGACAGATTCGAACAAACCCTGGTAGAAATGAATCTTGTCGAGCGGTTCAAAGAGCGATCGGCCCAGGATGTTCTGGTGAACTCGGGAATAGCCGTCAATCAGACCATCGACGAAAACGGACGAAGACGCATTGCCCTTGCTATGACTTATAAAATTGCCGCCGAGGTGGGGCGTCTCGGGGATAATATCCGCACCATGCGCAGTCAGATCACAAACGACCGGATTCTTCAGACACTGGCAACATTTCCGCATCAATACCATACCATTTCGGGTCACACGCGATGGGCCTCGGTGGGTGCCATCAGTGAACCCAATTGTCATCCGGTTGATAATAAAATTTCAGGGGACGGCGTTCAACATCCCGGCATCATTCATGTTTGCCTGAACGGGGATATCGACAATTATCTTGAGTTAAAAAAAGAATACGAAAGAAACG
>JBAUWG010000535.1:0-10314 GCA_049583675.1 Desulfobacterales bacterium
GTTCTATGTCGACATAAGTGGTCGATGACGGGAAGGCTTCACGGATCGGTTTGACGGACTCTCCTTACTCAATCCAACAATTAAGAGTCAAAGAACAACGATATAAAAGAATTTACGCTAATCGGTAAGTCAATATTTTGAATGATGAACCTACATCTTACGATCGGATATAGGCAGGAAAGTAGTCTGAATAATCGGCTGCAAAGTCGACATGATAAAACAGCCTTATATCCAGCGCACAGCGCAAGTTCGGTTATGGTTCAGATTGGTGAGCTTCGTAATGCTACAATGTATCACTTAAATAATAAGTACGGCACCCAATAAAACATGTCAAGAGTTGAAAGCGAGGAAATATCCGAACTATACAGATTGTCAATAAGCATAAAATGACGGATGATTGATTTTCACAGATGATGAAAAAACCCTTATTTTGAAAACAGACAGACTGCGGTTCAAAGATTTTGAGAAAAAATCCGGATCTCACACATCAATATGTTACTCAAAATAGTCCGTTGAAAATATTTTAAGCATAATTTTTATTGACAATCCGACATTCTCCCGTTATTTATTTTACTTTTTAAGGGGGCCGTTAACTCAGATGGTAGAGTATCTGCCTTTTAAGCAGAGAGTCGCGCGTTCGAGTCGCGCACGGCCCACCAATGACCAATTCGATGCTCTTTTAGCTTGCGTCCCCATCGTCTAGCCAGGTCCAGGACACCGGCCTTTCACGCCGGCAACAGGGGTTCAAATCCCCTTGGGGACGCCACCGAAACTTAAAGCCTGTCAGAGGGTGACAGGCTTTTGTGTTTTAGGGTCAGTCGAAGATCCCACTCTGCGGGGGGGCATCCTGCTTATCAGGCGAGACAACATCACTAGGGTCGGAGTTAGGAGTTCATATTAAGTTATGAGGATAATCCTTTTTGGATTTCTTGCTGCATGGACTCAACAACTGCAATGGGGTCTTTAGCTGTTCGAATTGGCCGGCCAACTACAACATAATCAGCACCATTAATAATAGCATTTTGAGCAGTTATAATTCTTTTTTGGTCATCACCAAGTATTTCGTCACCCGTATCAGGCCGAATGCCAGGTGTCACTATCAGAAAATTATTTCCAAGTTCATTCCTTAGTCGAGGTGCTTCAATGCCTGATGATATAATACCATCACATCCAACTCCTAAAGCCTTTTTAGCGCGATGCACCACAAGGTCTTCAATAGCGCCGTCATAACCCATCTCTATAATATCTTCATCACTAATACTGGTCAGCACTGTGACTGCGAGTATTTTGACTCCATTTTTTTCCGCAACTGCCGCCTTAACTATAGGAACATTGCCGATGACTGTTGCAAATGTAATTTTACGGTCTCTCAATTGTCTAAGGGATAATTTAACCGTCTCCGGAACATCGCATATTTTTAAATCACACATCACTTTATAACCGCGTTCTGTTATCATATCAATAACAGGAAACCATCCCCCAATAAACAACTGTAAACCAACTTTGAAAAAATTTATATGAGATCCTAATTTATCAACCCATTTTTCGGCTTCTTGTTTAGAATTTACATCAAGCGCAAAGATAATCCTATCTTTTAAAGGAATGTCTTTATGGCTCATGAGAAACCTCGTTATGTTGTGTGTCAATAAAAAAATAGTCCCACATATTGTGGTATTAGCTCATCAGCCTGTAACAATGCTAATTTGATTAGTCAAGAGAATTTTAGAAAATTTCTAAATTAAGGAATTTCATCTTTGCTCATGAGGAGCCTTCCATGACACTTCGTGACGTCATGTTCCCTCCTTTTTAATATATAAACTTAACTCAATAGTCCAGAGCTATCTCATTTTGTTATCCAAATTGAGTTAAACGGAGAATATAATGACTGGGTTAATTGGTATCAAAGAGAAATGCCTCATACTGTTGATGATGCAACAGAAAAAACATATGAAATGGTCCAGAACCTCAAGGATGCCACCATTATAGAATGATAGGAAATACAGTGAAGATAATGTTGGCCGCTTAGTAGATGCAAGCATCCAATATGGACAGCACTTCAGAGAGCAACTCTTCCTTGCCATGTTCGATTCGCTTAGCGCGACGTGCGCGAAAATCAACAGATTTAACTTGCTCAACCATAATGAAACCTGTCAGCTTGCTGTCTTTCGGGATGGGGACGTGAAAAGGGAAACCACGATCTGTGTTCGTAACCGGGCATACAATAGCCAAGCCCGTGCTTTGATTGAACAGGTCCTTGCTGACCACCAAAGCGGGGCGTCGACCTTTCTCTTTCTGACCGGATTGTGGATCAAATGTAATCGCGATAATGTCCCCTTGCTTGGGGACATAAGCGGCCATTTACCAGCCCTCCTTACCAACCGGCTTACCCCAGTCGACTTCGCCGGTTTGGTAATTTTCAGGAATACGTGCGACGAGATCCTTAAGGCTGTGCTTGCCGCGTATCTTTTTGGCGGGAGTGACAATCATAATACCGTCTTTTACACTGATATCCACCTCGTCGCCGACGCCGAGCTGCGCATCGGCGAGCAGGTTCTTTGTAAGACGAAGCCCTTGGCTATTTCCCCATTTCTGAATTTTTGCAAGCATGAGGCCACCTCCTTGTGTATATCCGAAGTATAGCCATCCTAGACGAAACGATCAATAACTATTTTAGGTGTAACGCCGAACACACTTGCCGAGGACCCAAACCAGATTACCCTAAAAGAAGCGTTGAAAGCTGAATTCCGTTTGGAAAAAGGCCGTCCGGGTTCCCGGTCAATGTGCAATGAGAGGCGCGGTTTTTATTCCTATTCAACTATCTTATTTTTCCATTTCGAACTCACGCTATCATGATAATTTATGCATTCATCAGCAATGAGCTAGCAGGAAAAAGCCAGCAAGAAATCGGAATGTAAGAATTTAACAAAAGAGAATCCTTTATGCATTAAGATCATAGAGAATTATGAAAGGAATGAACCCCCGCACACGAAACCGCTATTTTTCTGACATTTGGAAAAACGATTACAATAAAACCAACACCCCACAGAGCCCACACCAAACAATGAGATATGTCAACCTATGCTTTAAAATTCTTGCTCGTTTAAAAAGGTAAATCGGCACTAACCAAGGCGGCCCCATCTTGGATGTGTCATGCCCGATAACCTTGAGTTTCTTTTGATCTACGTATCCAAAATAAATACTCAAAGCAAGGACCACAACGTCGGGGAGGATTGGAATAGGCATACCGATCAGTATGAAACCGATCAGTTCGAAAAAAATTCCTACTATAGGCGACAATGCCAATAACCAAATGTTCAGGTTGCTGGCCGGCGCCACAGTATGCTCCGGCGGAGAGCCAGACTCTAAATTGGATTCGGGTTGCTGTTTTATATCGCTTTTCGTTGGTCTATCTCCTTCCACTTCGGGCGGCCAACTGATGAATGTTGCCGATTCCGTTATATGCTGCCTTGATGGCTCCCTTTCTCCGAGTCCCCTGAACGAACCGTCAGCTCCCATGTTCTTTTCTTTCGGCACAGCGGATAGACAATACCAAAAAGGGACACACCAAATAACAAATTATAACAATTCTGGAAGTGGCCTGTAGATCAGATATTCGTACCCAAAACGATGCTTGTTCTTGCAACTACCGGTACACACCTATTTTGAGCTGTTAAAGACCACCCATAATTTTTTTCCGGTATGCCATTAGAAAACGATAAGGGTTTTCAGCAGGAAATCCCGCAACCAAAACAGCACCGTGTTGAATATATTCCATAAGCTGGGAATATTTATTAAGATAATCAAAATTATGAAACCGGCGCCGGTCCGGCCGAGATTATCATAGCTGCGCTGCAATTCTTGCGGCAGCAGATATTTGAAAAGATGGCTGCCGTCGAGCGGCGGGATGGGAATCAGGTTGAACATGGCCAGCACAATGTTAAGGAGTGCCACGTTCAGCAGCACGTGCACGGCCAGAGTTTCTTGGGGACCTCTGAAAATGAATTGAACGACATTGAGCAGCAGTATCATCGTTATGGCTATCAAGAAGTTTACGGCGACGCCGGCGACCGAGACGCAGATGTCGCCCAAGACCGGCCGCCGGTAATTATACGGATTTACGGGGACGGGCTTTGCACCACCGATGATAAATGTCCCTTTGGAAAGAACATAAGCGGCGATCGGTATGATAACCGTCCACATCGGGTCAATATGAGGAATCGGGTTTAACGTGAGTCGCCCCTGGTGTTTGGCTGTCCGGTCTCCGAACAACAAGGCGGCATAGCCGTGCGCCATCTCGTGGAGCACGATACTTTCCACCAGCAATATGATTATGAAAATGTTTGCTATCATTTCGCTCCTTGGCAACATCCTTTAACCGTTTAATATCTAAAGCCATTCAATGGCTACCAACGTCTCCACCGCCTTGAATTCAAGATCGCCCGTGAGTATTGATGCTTCGGATCGAATGGCTTGGGCCGCCGCAAGACAATCCGAATAGGATAAAGGGTATTTGGCCTTGAGACGCGAGGCTTGAAGGATCAGGGAAAAATCAATGGGCAAACCCTGGATCGGCAAACCCTGCAGGATGGTGTCAACAAAATAATCGGCCTTTTCAGGGCCGCGCTTACGGCTTAATATGTAATAAACTTCCCCAATATTGATTTCACTCATCAAAAGAGAAGAACCGGAATCCCCGGCATCTTTCATGGCCTGTTCCACCGCTTCCGCTGCCGGCTCTCCATTCAGGTAGGCAAGCACGGCATAACTGTCAAGCAGTCTTTTTGTCTTCACGGCGGCGTTCCTCCTTGCGGTCTTTGATCAATGCCTTTGTCAGGGAATCCCCTTTTGCAAAGATGCCCCGAAATGCCTCAATAGGGTCATCCGGCAGGGGCTGGATCACGACCTGTTCACCCTCTACTTTAATGAGAAGCTTTTTGCCCGGAATGATATTGAGCCTTCGACGAATATCACGGGGAATTACAATCTGTCCCCTTGCAGATGTCGTGACAACAGTCATATCCTCCTCCTGGATCGTCAGATATGCAGAACGCTAATAAATCATACGCATCGTTTTATTCATACAAATTTATTTTTATCATACGAAATATGTGATGTCAAACGATTTTCGGAGGTGCATTCTAACCGCCTTTGCGCTGAGACTGTCGGCGGCTATTTGGCCACCTTTATTTTTTAGCAAGTGCCGTGGCTATTCTCCTTAATTCACTATTGGCCAAGGCCTCGATTTTTTTCTTCACTACCCTTGAATAATATTCTTGTTCTGTTTTGGTTAATGGATCACCATTATACTTTTTAAGAACAAGTTCTTTTTGCTTTGGTGAAAAAAGAGTGCTTAAATGCAAGTTAAGCTGGAATGACTTCTTTTGCCTGTCGGCTGCCTTTTCTCTATCGGATTTTTGCGTTTCAAGATTTGACGCATAGCGTTTCAAGGTATTGCGAAGACGCTCGATTGATATAGAAATTCCCTTTTCCAAGTCTACTGTTTCGAAAAAAATCAAATTTCCATATTTTGTTTTCAAAGAGTTGGCTATGTTTTCCAAGCCTGATGGAAGTTGAAGGTTTTCCAAATTGAGAATCTCAGCGCTCAACAACAGCAGTATTTCAAGATCGTGTCTTTTTTTGCTATTCTTCGGATATTTTAAAAGCAATGTTTCAAGGTCCAAATTGGAACGCCTGTGAGCACAGTACGCTAGAATTACTGGGAATCCTTCTATCAACCTAGGTTCACCCAAATCAACCAATGCATCCAGAACATCAATAATTTCGCTTTTATTTATTATTGTTTTGTCTTTGGATAGGATCGGATACCCAAGATTCCCTAAAGAAACAATTAAATCTTCCTTTTTCATGAACATGACCTCACCTTTTTAAAAAATTCAATGCCGACCATGTGTTTTTCGAACAGTTTTTCAATGAAATAAATAAAATTTTTCATAACTTTGTCCGGATTGAGATCATATTTGGCGGCCTTTCTATACCTTGCCAGCAGTTGCTCGGCGTCTATTTCTCCTGTCATGAAAATCGCTACACAATCAGCAATATCCACACTTGTCCCTCGAAACATCTTGGTTATGATGAGATCCATCAGGTTTATAGCGCCCAAGTAAATGTGACGCCATTCTTTAACAACAATGTGTTTCCCTTGATCCAATATCGGGTCCAGTAGCTCGGTAGTGAAAATTTGGTTTCCAGGCCAGAACCGGTAAATAAAGTTTGGGTCATCTGGATGCTGAAAACCACCTCCCGCATCATGATAGCCTATTTGTTTTAAAAACTTCATTAACCTTTCGTATTCATTTTCAACAGGTACGACAAAATCGATATCTTTTGTTGACTCTTTGATATTGAGCAGGGTCATGGCCGTTCCACCGCATGCGATCAGTCGGGTATTAAAGTTCATAAGGCTGTCCCAGTTATCAAGAGTTAACATTAAATCATCGCCTGTAAATCGATATTTGTTGGTTGAAGCCATTGACTCTCCCTTATAGAGCTTTTGATATCCCTTTTTAAACAAATTGTCAATATAAGTTGTATAAAAACATACAAAAATATTGTATCATTTCATACAAAGATAGGGTTAAGGAAAGGGTTGTTTTTTACTTCAGTACCTCCGGCGTATTTATGCGTCTCGGGCGCGTTCAAATCGCCCTGAAAGTCCCGAGAATCGGGGTTGGAGATACCATTAAGACCATCGAAGCCCAATAGAATGCAACTGCTTTCTTGTTGTTCAATCATTCACAGGGCCCCCCGGCTTTATGTCAGGACATCATCCCGCTTTAAATGAAATCATTGAAATGTCCACATTTTTGATTTCCTACCCCAGGGGAATTCAAAGGAAGGGGTCTATATGATGCCATGTTGTTTATGCAACGTTAGGGTTTATATGCCTGAGGTTATTTTTTTCGCATGCCTTGATTTCGAACAAAAATCCTCATTTATGGATGGACAATAGTTCAATCAGACTTTCACGCTTTTTTCAGAAAGCACGTAAGAAAGCAGATACGATTTCAAACATCTGAACCACGTTTTATTTCGATACTAATCGCGGTGGCCATGATCATGGTCGCCTTCATAGTCACGATGGTGGTCATAATTTCGGTGATAGTCATAATCATAGGGGCGGTCATAATCGAAGTTGTATCCATGATCATAATAGCGATCATGGTCATAGTAGAAACCATTATAATAGGAATGATCATAAGGATACCCAGGCTCGTAGCCGGTATAAACGGCACAACTTGACAGCATCAAAAAGACGAAAATCATGATGCCTGTCAAAATATTCTTGAAAGTCATAATATCAAGTCCTCTTGCATGTTATAAAAAAAGGGCAGTCAGTGATATGCATGAAAACATCTTTAACCCCTTGTCCTGACTCCCCCTGTTTTGCAAATATTGAGACCACCAAGCGGTTTTTAAACCCCTTGAAGGCTCAACATTTAAGTTAAGACGATGCCCTGGAAGTGTCAAGAAGGCCCCTCGAATATCATCCCTGCCGTTTATGCGTATCATATGGTTAATTCGCTGAGATTTTTTTCAGTATGTAATACCTGCAACGTTTGGTCTTGATTGTCCGCCTATATTGGGATCTCTGACTTTTTCTCAAAAGCGTTCTGTAAGGAAACCGGTTTGGGTTTGTATATCTGCCGGAATCCATAGTTCTGCATATCCTTTTTTCAGAACCGCCGGTTCCGAAATAGACAATGTATTGTTTTCAACATTTTATATGCCACCTTGCAAATCCAGGCGCCCCTTTGCATCGTTGAAAGGCTCCTTTTCGGTTCCAATCGTTCTGATAAGTTTATTGCTTTGGATAAATATATAAATGATATCAGCATATTAAAATTTGGCACAAAATCTGCTGATATCATCTTTCCGGCAGATTTCATCAATGAGAACGAGGACTGAATTGACCGTTGCCGAAACTGAGCGTTTCACATGTTAAAAGAGCAGAAAACCCCTCTTATTTTTAACCTTTGAAACGCTCGGTTTCGGTATCATGAAAGGAAATGACCATGGACTGGAAATTTTGGCAAAAGAATCAAACCCCGGCGGCGCCATCGACCGGCAAAACTCAAAAACTGAGCAAGCCGAGTGATCTCCCCCTGGAAGTCGGCCGGTATTTGGTGGTGGATCTAGGCTTGGATCCGGATTGGGTCTGGAGCTTGAAATGTGTAAGGAAACCGAGGGAAAACTCCAAAAATACTTTTGATGTCCGTATTTTCAGCGTGGTAACCACGGCGCAACACGACGTGAGGGTCAGAGATTATACCTCACTGGACAACCACATGGACTTGGTTATTTTCGCCGGATGGTATGACCGGCAAACTCGAAATGTTCAACTGGAACGACTCATCAGGGAAGCCGTGTAGAAGCCGTCTCAAATAAGTCTTTTCGCCTGATATCGGCGTTAAGGCATCGTCTCAAGTCCTCGACATACTTTTGAGTATGCGCGTCGAATATTTATCCGCCTTTGGAGGAATCCGTTAACAGTCGGGGCGGTTATTTTTTTCGCATGTTTTCCGTCTTCGCCAGTGGGCATTGATCCTCCCCCCTTATCCTCTGTACGTAACCCTTAAGTTTTGCAATTTTGTCAAACTTCGGGAAAAAAAGCTTGACTAAGTCCAATTTGTAATTTAAATACGAATTTAAATTAAATTTTTTTGGGAGATGCTTGATGAGAAAGCAACGCATCGATGGTCAGGAAACTCGCCGGAACCTGCTATCGGCAGCAATTGAAATCTTTGCCCAAAAAGGGTTCAGGGATGCCACCATTGCGGAGATTTGCCGGCAGGCCAAGGCCAATGTGGCAGCCGCAAATTATCACTTTGGCGGCAAGGATGCCCTTTACGTGGAGAGTTGGCGCTTTGCCTTTGAAAAATCCTTGAGGACTTATCCGCCGAACGGTGGCGTGGACGAAGGTGCTCCCATAGAAGAGCAACTCCGGGGGCGGATACTGGCCATCATGCGGCGGGTGATCGATCCCCAAAGTTACGAATTGGATATTTTTTACAATGAGATGGCCAACTCGACGGGTTTGCTGAGCAGTACCGTACAGCAATCGATAGAGCCGATTTTTCGAAGCTTTGCCGCTATTGTCCAGGAATTGTTGGGAAATCAGCCCGACGAACAACAGGTTCGGCTTTGCCTTATGAGCATCCACGCCCAATGTTTCGGTCCCTTGATGCGCGAGCGGCGTCGGAAAATCGCTTCTACGGATCCGCTTCCGGCAAGTGCTGAATGGAACTTGGATGATCTGGAAACGCTGGTAGACCACGTGACACGCTTTAGCTTGGCGGGCATCCGGGAGATCAGAAAATGGATGGAAAGCGCGGCGAGCGCTGAACAGGACACTTAGTTTTGGATGCAAAAAGCATCCCGTCATACCCAAAAGGACAATTATGAAACCCATCATCAAAACAATCATTACAGCGCTGGTCGTCCTTGGGCTGATCGGCGCAACGGTCGCCTGGTATCAGAAAAACAACAGCGAAAGTACGAACATTTTTCGCACAGCCCAGGTAACCCGCGGCGATTTAAAGCTCACCATCAGCGCCACCGGTACGGTTGAGCCGGAAGAGGTGATCGATGTGGGCGCCCAGGTTGCCGGAAAGATTCTATCATTCGGCCAGGATGTCAATGGCAAGACCGTGGATTACGGCTCCGTGGTGGAAGAAGGAACTGTCCTGGCCCGGATCGACGATTCGATCTATTCAGCCGATGAAGCCAGTGCCGAGGCCCAGGTCCAGTCCGCCAAAGCCGGCCTTCAGCGCGCCGAGGCCGACCTGAATCAGATGAAAGCCAAACTCCGCCAGGCCGTGCGCGACTGGCAGCGTGCCCAAAAGATCGGTCCTTCAGAAGCCCTGGCCCAGGCCAGTTATGATGCGTATCAGTCCAATTATGAGACGGCCAAAGCCAATGTCGAGGTTGGCGAAGCGGCCATTCTGCAGGCCAGGGCCGACCTTGCCCAGACCCATGCCGTACTGCAACGTGCCCAGCGCAACTTAAGTTACTGCACGATCAAATCACCGGTCAAAGGCGTTATCATCGACCGGCGTGTCAATATCGGACAGACTGTCGTGGCGAGCCTCAACGCCCCCAGCCTGTTTTTGATTGCTAAGGATCTGACGCGCATGCAGGTTTGGGTGGCGGTCAATGAAGCGGATATCGGCAAGATTCACCCCGGCCAGCCGGTGAGCTTTACCGTGGATGCCTTTCCCGGCGAAACCTTCGAGGGTATGGTGGGTAAAGTTCGGCTGAATGCCGCCATGACACAGAACGTGGTCACTTACACCG
>JBAUWG010000536.1:0-4263 GCA_049583675.1 Desulfobacterales bacterium
GCACTAAACAAAGGACCGGCAAACTCAAAAAAGGCCATCTGTCCGCCGCTATCGCTTTCCATTTCCAGGCCGGCTTCGGAGGCATCTGCTTCCGGCCCCTGGGCATCACCGGGGGCTTGAATCGTCGATACAACAGAAAAAAGTGCGTCTTTCTTCTTTGGCGTTTTTCCGCTTTGAATATCGAACCAGTCATATTCCTCCTGCGGAAGACGCAAAAATGCTTCTTTAAGAGCGCGCTGCACTTTGCGCAAAATCTTGCGGCTGGACCGTTCCTCTTCTGCCCTGCGTTGATCTTCGATCACCTGCTTAAGATAGGTTTCCACCGGCGCCATAGCCGTGCAAAAAGCGTCAAAGCGTTCATCGCGAATGATTCCTTGACGTGTCCCCGGCGTAAGATTTACAAATGTCGCATCGATAATGCCCTGGAGGTAGCCCGCGCTCCACGGTTCTTTCTGGAATTGATCGAGATCGGTAATCGACGGCAAAATCCGGGTACCGCGTCGATATAATCCAACCTGGTTGGCTGGACCTGGATCGCTGAGATACAGCTCCAGATAGATATCACCCCATATGGTCGTTTCAGGATGCTGGTTATGGATCAGTCGTCCGGAAAACTGCCGCGGGACCACAATGTACTCTGCTCGACCGGTTCGGTCCACGACCTTGATTTTTGCCCCGGAATTCTTGATCCGATCCCTAAGTTCGGATGCAAGATAACGCTGGATCTTTTCTCCAGACAATGATCTCAACCCCGGCAATAAAGGATAGACCGTCAGATCGGTTCCCTTGAAAGGAATCAGAATGCGTTTTTTTGAAACCTCGAATTCAGGCGAGTTTCGGGCCATGGTCATCTCGTAAGTGTTGCCGTCAGTCCCGCAACACGTCATGGCGAGGGCCTGACCGATGGTCCAGAAACTGAGAAGGCCGATGCCGAATTCGCCCTGGATACCCTCTGCGCCCTCAGCCTTAAGCCGTCGCTTGACGGAATCGCAAATATGCGTTGCCACATGCCGAAAATCCGGCAATCCTTGTTCATCTTTCGGGATGCCTTCTCCATCGTCGCTGACTTTGAGATAGAATTCGTCCTTTTTCTTACCCCGGGTAATGACGATATGCCTGGCCCGTGCATCGATGCTGTTTTCCACAAACTCGGCCACTGCTTTCAGTGGATTGCTTTGAGAATTAGCGATGATGCTGATCGCATTCCAATGATCGGCGATGCGAAGCTTCCCGGCGGGCGTTTTCTTTTTTCTCCTTTTCCGAGGTGATTGGGCCATTTTCCGTCTCCGGCGGTGTTGTTAAATAATTTAACCAAAGATAAACACAAATGGATACCGATAACTATTTGGCATTAAGTTGATACAACTTCCTGTAAAAACGGTTTATTTTATATAACACAAGCTTTTGAATTTGTAAATGCACGTTGACACATAACTTTTTATGGTCTATTAATAGACTAATAAAATACCGATAAAGGACCGTACTATGAAATTTAGTCAAGCCATAAAACCGATTAGCTATATTAAGGCGCATGCTGCCGATGTGATCCGCGAGCTTAACGAACAGCACGGGACTATGATCATTACCCAACACGGAGAAGCAAAAGCGGTCATACAGGATATCACCGAGTATGAGCGGATTCAAGAGGCCATAGCTCTGCTCAAAATGGTCGCTCAAGGGCAAAAGGACTTTGAAGAGGGAAAAACCATTCCGGCCAAAAAGCTGCTTAAAGAATTTGACGATATGATTTCAAAGGATTTTTCTTAAAAATGATATTTGACGTCGAATTTACCCCCGGGGCCAGGCAAGACCTGTTAAAAATTTACCGCTATATCAAAGCCGATGGAAGGCCTGAAACAGCCAAGCGGTTATTAGAAACACTCTCCCAGGCTGGTGACAGCTTGTCACATAACCCTGAGCGTGGCCATGTCCCATCCGAGCTTGAAGGTCTCAGCGAAATGTTATGCCGTCAAATTGTCATTAAAAATTATCGAATCATCTATCAGATCATCGGAAAAGCAGTTATCATTCACGGCATTGTAGACGGTAGCCGCAACATACGGGAAACGATCCGTCAACGGGTGTTAATCTGAAAATGCAGGGAAACGAAACAAAAATATTGGTATTTTGTTGAATTCATGTCTTGTTCTCCATTATTTTCGGGCTAAAGCAAACGTTGAGCTGTAAGGCGAACTTCCAAACTGTCATACACATGTGACATGTTTTACTGCCCCAGAACGGTTACTTTGTTATCGGGACCCTGTACGCTCCCTATTCCTCTAAGATAGACATAACCCACATTCTTGATGATGGCAAAGGAGAGGAGATTGAGTTCGTCGCCTGCTCCACGAAAAATATATCCTTGGATCTTCACTCCGACATTGCTCTTGCCAAATCGAACAATACTGCCATCTCCAATATTGTTGTTGTTAAAGAGTGCTATAACCCGCGAAGCGGGTGGCTTGAATTTTCGGCCACAGGCCGAAAAGGCAAAAGCTCGTCAGTGCTTTCGACGCTGAACTTGCATCCGAGTGCAAAGCACCCGGTTTATAGTCGTATGTCAAAATTGCTTCTTCAGTCTTTCGACCTTTAGGTATCCAGCCTCCGTGTGGAAAACGATATCTTATGGCGGCATCAAGGGCCGCTTGGTAAAGGCCGCTTTGACCGCCTGATATATTTTTTTTTAAGAGTCATTTCCCTTCAGTTTCTTCCCGATGCTCCAGGCTTTGCCGGCATGTTCACCGACGGTCCAATAATTATTGTCAGGCATGGTCAACAGCAAAGGATTCATTCTTTTGATATCAGGTTTACCGTCTGTCAGGTATTTCTCTTCGGTATAGGAAGCGATAATTTCACCAATGAAAAAATAATTTGTGGGTAATTCAACAGTCTCTATCAGCTTGCACTCCATACATAATGTTGACTCAGAAATCATGGGAGCAGTCTTAAGGAATCCGTAAAAAATTTCAAAGAGATTTGATTTGTCCACTTTCTTCCCGGATACCATTCCGCAATAATCTGCGGATTCAACCATATCTGCGCTTGGGTAATTGATACTGAATGTTTTTGTCTCTTTGATTCCTTTCGCAGTGTAATGAACTATGTTGACACCTATCCCTATGAGAGGGGGTTTTGCGTTAACACGGGATATCCAGCCAAGAGCCATAATATTAGCTTTTCCGTCAATTTCCACGCCTACCAAGGTCACAGGGTTTGGATATACATAGGTGTTCGCTTCAATATTAATTTTCTTCATGATTTTTGCTCCTGATTATCGGCTTTGATTGCTTTTGCTATGATATTCTGCTTGAACTTCCTTTAGTTTAGCAAAAAACTCCTCATCTGTGATTATGCCCTTTTCGATAAGTACCCGGGTAACAACGTCCAGCTGCATAGTATTTGAAATCAACAATTCTCTAAAGCTTGCCAGATCATCTTGATCAAGTTTTTGTGCCATTTGTATCCTCTTTAAGTTGTTTTGTCATTTTATTCTCCTTCTTAGTAAGTTCTAAGTATTTCTTACTGGCAGGCACTTGTTTTACCCAATATTCCAGCTTAAGCGCATCACTTTTCGTCATTTCAGAACTGACACCAAGCAATTCAACAGGCCTCCGGGATCTTGTATATTTTGCACCTCTGCCTGAATTGTGCGCTGTCAACCGGTTTTTCAGGTTATTCGTTATCCCGCAATACAAAGATTTATCAGAACACCGAATCAAATAAACAATCCATCGTCTTTTATCCATTAGTCAGCTTCAACTATCAACCCGCTCTTTTAATTCCTTCCCACATTTAAAAAACGACAGCTTTCTTGATTCAACCGGGGTCGGTTCACCAGTTTTCGGATTCCTTCCAGCATATGCCTTGTATTGCTTGACATAGAATGAGCACAGTCCTCTAATTTCTACCCTGTCTCCTTTTGCAAGTGCGTCGAACATTTCCTCAAAAAATAAGTCCACAACCTTCTTTGCTTCATTTTTAGTGAGCTCAGCTGCCTCTTTCAAAGCTTCAACGAGATCTATCTTATTCATTTAATCCTCCTGATGTCTTCTTGAAATATTAAATATGTCAATAACATAAGGAATTATATAATTAAAGTCAATAAATACAAAATGTTTCAGCAGTTTGCACAAATAAAATGTGCAAACCGGAAGTTTTCGGTATAGGTTTAATTTTATTACAAATTAAAATCGTCAATTCGATTTTACCCCTAAACCCTTATCAATAAGCACTTTACGACGTCTATCCTGTTTGGATAAGTGG
>JBAUWG010000537.1:0-13029 GCA_049583675.1 Desulfobacterales bacterium
GTGACAGGGAACTACCGGGATGCTCCTTAAATTATAGGTTTTTCTTTATCTGAAAAACCTCCAAGATTAAAAATCATTCCTCACATAGCAGTCGAACAACAGGTTTTTGAGACCCTGAATTATTTGGGATATCCTTTTTCAAAAAGAGCAGATTCATTTTTCAGGGATTTGCTCTTTTCATTTTGATGATATATGTAAACCGATTAGAGTTCATTCAGGTGAAGATCCCGCTATGCGGGGAAGGGACATGATGAACATAGAAGCCATCTCAAAAAAGTCTTTTCGTCCGATCCGCCGGAGGCGGACAAGTATCGGCGTTGAGCCCTCGTCTCAAGTCCTCGACATACTTGAGTATGCCTGTGGGTTGATCCTCAGGTTCGCCCTGATCTCGACCGAAAATTTTAATTTTGAGATGGCTTCCAGTAAAACCCGTTTGGTAGAGGGGCAAAGAAATGGCAAAGGTCAGCATTATTAAGGCCACCTACTCAGATCCGGGGATTGAAACCCTCCTTGCACCCCTTGGGGGGATGGCGCAGTTTGTAAAAAAGAACGAGAAAGTCCTCCTCAAGGTGAATCTATTATCTGCCAAAAAGCCGGAAAAGGCCGTGACCACGCACCCTGAATTTGTAAAGGCTGTGGCTAAAGCTGTCAGAAAGGCAGGAGGAGAACCGTATATTGGCGACTCCCCTGCAGGACCCTTTTCCAAGAGAAATCTTGACAAGGCCTATGAGCGTTCAGGACTCAAAAATTTGGCAGAAGAAGAAAAGATTCCGCTGAACTTTGATACCGGCGTCAGGGAACTTGATATCCCCAGCGGCAAACGATTGCAAAGGTCTGCCATCTGTAATTATGTGTTAAATGCCGATAAGGTCATTGCGCTGCCGAAGCTTAAGACCCACTCTTTTCAGTATATGACACTGGCCTGTAAGATCATGTATGGCGCCGTTCCCGGTCTTACCAAGGCAAAATACCATGCTCAGTTCCCAAGCCGAGTTCGTTTTGCGGACATCATGCTGGATATTCTCACCATCGTAAAGCCACACCTATATATCATGGACGGTATAGTGGGAATGGAGGGCCAGGGACCTGGAAGCGGAGACCCCATAAAAATGGATCTGGTTCTTGCATCGACAGATTATGTGGCCATGGACATTTCCGTATGCAAAATTTTGGGTATCGAGCCTGTGGGCCTACCGGTGCTTAAAAGGGCTAAAGTTCGCGGTTTGTGGCCTGAGAGGATTGACTATCCGATCCAGAGCCCCGAGAACGTTGCCTATCAGGGATTCAGACTGCCAAACACGACCGATCATGTATTAACCGGCAAAAAGCCTCCAAGAAAAAGCCCCGTTATTACGGATAAATGCATAGCGTGTGGGGATTGCGAAAGCATTTGTCCTAAAGATGCAGTCAAGGTGCAAGGCCGGATGGCAAAGATAACCTATTCAAAATGCATAAGGTGCTACTGCTGCCATGAGGTCTGTCCTGAAGATGCCATCATGTTGCGCAGGAAGGACTTTCGGGACAACCCCTAAATTATGTTTCTTTTTTAGCCGATACAATGATATATTCCTGACATGCCACAATTTATAAACCGTGTATTTAGAAAGCAGGTTAAAATGAAAAAGAAAATGCGCGTTATGAGCCAAGAACCATTTAACGCAGAGACGCCAACCCCATATCTTCGTTCATGGATCACAGCCAATAAGGTGTTTTTCGCTCGCAATCAGGGTCAAATACCTGAAAAGCGAATTTCGTTATCCGACTGGTCGCTAACTATCGAAGGAGAAGTCAATAATCCATTGGTGTTGAGTTTCGATCAGATCTGCCGTATGCCCAGAGCCATTGTTTCCAACACGATCGAATGTTCCGGAAACAGCCGATCTCTTCTTGAAACAAAGGCCTCCGGGAATCCCTGGACGATCGGGGGCGTTGGGAATGCCGTCTGGGGAGGAGTTTGGCTCAGGGAGCTGTTCGACAGAGCCGGGTTAAAAGCCACCGCACACCATGTGGCTTTTGAGGGGTTTGATAAACCGCTGGGCTCCGCTCAAATTAAATTTATTCGCAGCATTCCTATGGAAAAGGCGCTATCCTCATTGCTTCTCGCCTATGAGATGAACGGCGAATCCCTGCCTCTTGAGCATGGGTATCCACTGCGAGCATTGGCCCTTGGATGGACGGGGGCTAATTGTGTTAAGTGGTTACATAAAATTACTGTTTTGGACCGGCCGTTTGAAGGTTTTTTTATGGACAAGGTTTACCGGAAATTTCAAAAGGGGCAGGACCCCAAGACCAGCGAAATTGTAACAGGAATAAATTTAAAATCCATCATTACCCAGCCTGAGAGGTCGGAGATACTTGGGAAGGGAATCGTCACAATTCTGGGAGCAGCGTATGCCGGCGAGACCGAGGTCGAGCGGGTTGAAATATCGGTAAATAATGGAAATACATGGCATGCTGCAGCATTTATCGGTCCTAACGAACCTTATGCGTGGCGGCAATGGCAATTCTTATGGCCCGTCAAAGAGAAAGGCGAATACACCCTTCTGTCGCGTGCAACGGATACAAGCGGAAATAAACAGCCGATGAATGCAAATTGGAATGTACTTGGCTATGGAAATAATGGTGTCCGTGAACATGCTGTTACGGTCCGAATTACCTAGTGTCCATCCATACTATAGATTTATAACAGGGATTAATAATACTTTTTGATCTTTGCCGATTTTTTCAGATTTTCAATGTAACGTTGGACTTCAGTTTTTTCCTTTTCTTTTTTTAAATGTTGTTCGATCATCGATCGGACTTCTTTATAGGACATTATTCCAGCCGGTTTTTTGTCGGTGACTTTGATCAGCCGGTAACCGGTTTGGGTCTCAATAATTCCGCTGACCTCACCGACCTTCAACGCGAAAGCTGCATCTTCAATGGGCTTTGCTATCTGGCCTCGCTTGAAATAGCCCAACTCACCTTGGCGCTGGGCGTTGGGCCCTTCGGAATAGGCTTTTGCCAATGTGCCAAAGTCCTCACCCTGGATGATTTTTTTTTGAACCATTTCGATTTTCTTTCGGGCTTGAATTCTTTTGGATTCTTTGTCAGCGGGCGACACTTTTATCAAAATCTGGCTGGCTTTTACTTGCTCCGGCTGCTTAAAAAAATTCAGGTTGTCGTTATAATATTTTTTGCTTTCTGTCTCGGTTACTGTAATTTTTTGGCGCACGCTGGTATCGAGCAACCGGTTTATAGCAAAGGCGCGTTGAATCTCGGTTCGAAATTCTTTTTCGGAAACATGCATCCTTTCCATCGCTTTTTTATACGCCGCTTCGTCAGAAAAACGCTTTTTAATCATCTCGATTCGCTTGTTGATCGCCTGATCGTCGACTTTAATTCCTTGCTTTTGACTTTGTTGATAGAGCACTTCAGTATCAATCAGGTTTTCCAAAATCCGATTCTTAACGGTCTTTAGATCTGCGTCGTTCAACTGCCGGCCTTTATGTGCAGCCTGTTGCTTAAAAACAGACAGCATGCGTTCATACCGGCTATTGGAGATAGCTTTGCCGTTGACTGAGGCGATCTCTTTATTGGAAGATGCGGCTTCATCTGCCCGCGCGGGCCCGGTAAAAAGACAGGTGACCACGGCGGCAATGATCAATAGGTTTATCTTCTGGGGCCATAATCGCATTCTGATGCTCCTTTCAAACACACTCGATTTATAAAAAAAATGCCTTTGTCATCCTCGTTACAGTTTATGAGGACTTGTCATTATTTCAACCGCGAATGAAATTATCTTTTAGTCAGCTCCCGGAATGCGCGGATTTTTGAGAAGTGATCTTTTTTAACGATTGCCAGACTTCTTCCACCTGTTTTCGGGTCTCTTCAAGAGAATTCTCGTTTTTGATAACATAGTCGGCATATCCCACCTTTTCATCAATGGGCAGTTGGGATCCGAGGATATTGGCCGCTTCCGCTTCGCTGATCTTATCCCTTTGGACCAGACGTCTTATTTGATCTTCCCGTGGAATGTAAACGACCAGGAGCTTATCAAACATGTACTGAAAGTTCAATTCAATCAGAAGCGGCACCGCCACCGCAATGATGGCATCAGGGTCTTTTCCCGCAATCTCATTGACCTGCTTGAAAAATTCCTCGTAAATCGGCGGATGTGTAAAACTTTCCAGCTTTTTTCTTTTCTCAAAATCACGGAAAACGATTCCGGAAACCTTTTTCCGATCCAGAGTTCCGTCTTCCTGAAGCACCTGCCTGCCAAAATAATCAACGATCTTTTCCAGAGCAGCAGTTCCCGGTTCAACCACCTGCCTGGCAATGACATCAAAATCAATAACAGGCGTTCCCAATGTTTTCAGCATTTCGGTCACGGTGGTTTTTCCGCTGGCAATACCACCGGTTACGCCGAGTAGCAAACGATTGTCTTTTCCTTTTAAGGTTTCGATTATTTTGTCCAGACCTTTGTAGGCCTCGGGAAACGCAGGAGAAGGGTCTGATTGCGCACCGGCGAAACTGATGGGATACCGAACCCCTTTGCGATAGAGATGTTCCATGCCCCTGAGGGCTTTTTCCATTATCCCGGCCGGCACAGCCATAACCATTTCATCATCTTGGGCATGTCCATAACGACGTTCGCCGTAACAGGGAATTGACAATGACGGCTTGCCGGTATTATAGCACCTGGCAATGGCATCCGAACAAGACGACTCCCCGACACAATAAAACTGCATCACCTCATAGTCTTCAAACTGGAGAGAATTGATCAGAAGCATCATCTGAGCCGGGTTGGCATAAATGAGAACAATATCAGGCTCAAAAGGGTTGTAAGCCAGAGGCCCCATGACCACGGCTTCATATTTACCCAGGGGAAGACGGGGGATCGACGCTTCGTATTTTTTACCGTCCTCCTTGGTTTGGACCCAGATAATGTTGCGGAAGGTGCCGCTCTTGTGTGTATCCGGAATATCCCTCAACCCCAGGATAGACGTGCAAGAGGGAAATAAAAAATCATCAAGATCCCCCCCTGTTGTCCAATCAAAGTTCCTGACCAGCGTGATGAGTTGGCAGAGCGTGACTTTATGATCGATTCTGCGTATAAAAGGAATTTTGTCGAGTTCTTTCTTTTTCTCCAACATCTTAAAGGCTACAGGAAAGGATTTGAGCCGCATCAGCAACTCCATTCTTCGGATCAGTTTTTCCCAGTCGGTTTGCTTTTTCATGTGCTTTGTTTCCTATGCGTCTTCAGGCTGCCCCGTATTCCTTTCGAAAAGAAACAGGCGAAAATTTCCCGCTTTTCAACCGATCTGTCAGGTCTTTTTCATCCGCTATGGAATCGTGGAACCGGGTTGCATACAAGCCGACTTCGCTCTCCTTATGCGCATCACTTCCGCCTATGCCCGGAAGACCGAGGCCGGATGCAACTTTGGATGCAAAGTCATTTTCTTCTTTTGTGACTTTTCCATTCATCACTTCGACTGCGTCGACATATTTAAATAGAGGCCTTTCCATAGCCTTTTCAAGATTGAGTCCGAGTTGCTCCACACCGAAGACTAGAAATCCCCTGAAAGGGTGGGCAGCGATCATGAAGCCGTCCGCTTTTTCCACCTCCCGACGCAGGTCATCCAGTTTGACAATTCCCTTCTCCCTGATGTTCGCATCCAGTCCAAAAACCAGCATGTGCCCCTGATCGGTCGTGATCTCATTGCCTTTGAGAACCAGGAATCCGTGCTTCTGGCTCAGCTCTTTAACCCGATCCGGGTTCCATATATAATTGTGATCCGTGAGACAAATTCCATCCAAACCGATTCGTTTTGCTTCTTCGATCAACCGGTCTTCGGAAACCGAACTGCAGGATGAAGCCGGATAGCTGTGGGTGTGTATGTCAATGACCATCCCTCCTGAAGCTCTCTTTGGAACCGAATCCTCATCTTTGGTCCTGTCCAGAACCCGGATCGGTTCCGGGGAATCCTGAATCCTGCCTGTGACCATGCTGTGATGTTGGAGTGTGTTCGATCCCGAAGAATCTTGTAGGCCGCTATTTAAAAATTCTTCAAAAGTCAGCTCCGGATGCGTTGCCCTGGCTTCCTCCCACCGGATTATTTTTGCAGCTTCTTTTACCGCGTCGCAACACTCAATAAGAAGCGTGGCAAAATGGCGGCAGGCTTTTCGCCCTATTGTCTTTTGTATTTTCCGTTCCAGCCCTTCTTCATCAATGCAAAACCCCTCGGCTTGGTCAAGAAAAGATAGGGCCTTCGGGCACTCAGGCGTCGTCCAGTGATTCCATTTACCTAAAACGGACAGCAATTTCAGGTCGGACAGTCGCACCGAGA
Source organism: Desulfobacterales bacterium (assembly GCA_049583675.1). Taxonomy (GTDB): domain Bacteria; phylum Desulfobacterota; class Desulfobacteria; order Desulfobacterales; family UBA11574; genus UBA11574. The sequence continues at coordinate 6,330 of JBAUWG010000537.1, forward strand.
TCTCCATCTCCAGACCATAGAGATCATCATCAAGGACCCCGTGGACCCGTAAAGTATCGGGGTCTTTTCTTGCTATGCCCACCAGTTTGTTTCGCGAAAATTTCAACATGCCTTTAAAATCTCTTTAAAAAGCAAAAAAAATCACAGCCAATGCCCTGATTCCACATGGCTTGCAAATCGTCTATCGAACATCCATTTATGGGGGTTCAATGCCTTCCACAAGGCGGCTGCCGGCTGCAAAAGCTGCACAACGGTTGTACAGTCTGATGTTATTTCTAACCATTTCAGAAAAAAATTCGGTTTTGCCTTCCAGATCTTCGGGGGCTTTTAACAGAATATCCTTGGTCAGGGACAAAATCACACCGTGGCAACATTCTTGCACCATGAAGATCAGTTCCTTGCATTCCGTGCTTTCGCCAAGAAGTCCTTTGGTAATCTCCAACATACCCGGGCCGATTCGGACACCTATTACTTTTTGAAGGAATTGGGTTGAATCCAGACATTCCTTTCGGGGAGTGCGACGAACCTTGCCTTTGACAGCAGTAATTTCAAGGTCGGGCAATTGAGCAGTGATTTCTACAAATACTTCTGTAAGCGTATCTTGAAGACGACAGGATGACCTTATGGTCTGATCGTCGATGACTTCGACAGTGGTACATCTGTTTCTTGAAAAACTAAGAATATCGGTCACGATGAAAATCTCCTCAACATTTAGAATTTTAGCTCATGCGTATCTTCCGGTATTGTCTCTCATCTTCTTTTGGTCGGAAGAAAAGCGAGTGATTCGATGAATTGATCGTATTGATAAAAAACCCGCTTTTTGAGAGTGGGCAGATTGAAAGAGTGTATTCTCATATAAACCGCAACATAACAAAGGTCATCTTTTGCTGTGACATCCGAAACTCCAATACCAAAGGCGAACCGGGTTGTCAATCGCCATTGTTTTCAAAATCCTTGGCAGAACGTATTTGACGTGATAAATCGATGGGGCAAAGTCCTGAAAAAGTCCGCCGGAGATTTCATGGCAAGAAGGTTTATCGGCAAAAAGCGCTAAAGGTGTCACGCTGAGCGCCAGCATGGACGCAGATCCCGATGTTCCGATATCTTACTTGAAAGTGCCGCCGTGGATGGTAATCATGGTTGCCTATGTTCGAGTGCAAAATTTAAATTATAACTCAAGTTTCACACCCCAAAGCAGATATAAAATCAACAACAGCCTGCTCAAAGGCATGAAAATAGGACTGAAATTCTTCTTCAATTTTAAATAACTCAAAGATTTTTGAAAAACTAATTGCAAACAAGGTTCTAAAAAACCGCCATAATTTTTGAGCATAGGTTATCTGTGCAGCTTCATCTGCCAGATGCTCGAACAATATACCTTTTGACCTCGTTTTTTTCCGCCTCGTTCAAGCAGCTTAATACTGCGTAACGCAAAAAAACTGATCATTGCGGCAACACCCGGGCATCTAAGTCCTGACTGTGATCTTTGCCAAGGCCCATGATCTGTTTAGATTTTTTAAAATAGAATTCAGTGGCCTATCGTTTGGCATAATGCTTGATAATTGTGGCTGTTCGCAATCGGCCATCGGTCGATAATAAGGCCACCCAATGCGGTTGTGGCTGTTGCTTTTTGCCTTTGATCGTATCAGTCTCCGGCTCACTTTATCCTTATCGGCGTTAAAACCACCCCCAATGGCCCGTTTAAGCAGCTCAAGGGCCAGGTCTAACTTGGTCAAGTTTGCCGCCTCAAAGCTGCGTCGGCCACTGATACTTCGAGGGTCGCCGATTACCGATGCCGGACTCTTTAAATGCCTTATGGAACTGAACCAGAAGCTGAAATCCAACGGATATTAACCGTTTTGTGAAAGCAATCCCAGCTTGACTAAACAGTAACCTAAAACCGATCTGCCGAGACAGTGATCGTAAATTATGACAATGGAAATCAGGCCATATGAATTAACCGATGAGATGCAGGTCTTCAACTATGGATTGACCGCGGCTTGGTCGTTCCCTGGAACAACCTCCATCGTGACATCCGCCGAAAACTCGACGTTAAGCGGAATTGTTTCTGGTCGAGAGATTAGGCGCTAAAAGACTTGGATTAATGGGTACTATGTTTTACTATGGACTCGGATTTGTTTAAGAAGTCCTTTGGGGAAAAGGAGATGGATATCATTGTCCCGGAGAAAGAAGACCGAGAGATTATCCATCATCGGCTTTTTTCTGAAAATGAACTTGGGATCATAAAAGATTCAACGCGGCAAGAATTGCTATCCATAGTAAATACAATGATCGACAGACATTCCATCGATGCTCTGATCCTTGGTTGCATAGAATTACCGTTAATTCTCACCGAAGATGAATTTGGAATAACTTTTTTAAATGCAACAGCTATTCATGCGCAAAGTGTTGTAAACTATAGCCAACATAAACAAAAAATCTTCTTGAACCGGCGGAGAGGATCATTTGATGACCAGAAACCGCAGAACTTTTTCTTCACAAGGTCGTATATATTGGAACTTACTTCAGATTTCATATCCGAACGGGAAAATTGTCATTTTAGATTTTCGGTTTCCCGCATCTTCTCATTTAGTTCTTCTTTTGCTGCCCTTGCCGAAATCAAATATCACAAAAGATAATCCTACTAGGACCAAAAGCCCTGTCCCGGCCATTTCGGACAGATAGATTTTTATGGGCACTTTCTTCACAAAAACAGCTCACCCTATGATTTTTTTAACCATAATCTTTCGAACGAATCAAGTGAGACATATTAATCTCAGCGTAGATGAGTCCAAATTGATCGCACTTATTTATTCCGTCACTTTTACTATAAAGTCTGTACCTTCCCAGCGATCGGAAGCGATCCAATGAAACGTAAAGGCAACGGAATTGCCGGCTCGGAGTGTTTCCGTATCCAGGTCGACTGTGTAAATGCCCAGTCCCGTGTCACGGGCACGGATGTCCCGGCTCGTTTTCCAGCCATCTCCACTCCAACAAATCGTGGCGTCCGACAGAACCTCGAGGCGCAGCGTTTTGCCGGCAGGCATGTTCTGGCACTTATGATTGAAACGCCAGATAGTAAACGGCGACATTGTCTTCATTTTAAGGTATCGCTTTACCGTCTGATCTGGCATGTCGAAAAGCTGTCCGTCCTTTAGCGAGCGGCGCAGTTTGATATATTCAGCATGCGCCCAGACCAGAGGCATAGCCGAACCCGAAGGTTTTCCAAAGAACAGTTCATGGGCGGGAACGTCTTTAGAATCCCATACCTGTTCTGAAATAAGTCCCGAGGGGTTGGCAAATGCCTCCATGGCGTGAAGGAGGCGTATGGCTTCACCGGTATTGCCGGCTGCCAGGGCGTAATGTGCCCGTTCGCCGGTGAGTAGGGGCCATGTCCGGCCCACGCCTGTACCGTCGAAAGGAGAACCGTTATCATGTTCTCCGTAGCCGTCGTCGTTATAACGATGCCATGAGGGTCCATGGGGTGTTTCGACTTTCAAAAGGGCATCGACAATCTTGACGGTGTTTAGAATCCGCTGGTCATCCGCTGCACGCAACCCGAAACGGACCAATGACAGCGCATCCGGGCTGACAATATGAGCGGCAGGCTCGGAACTCTGTCCTGGCGGACGGTTCTTGATAGGGACAAAACCCTGTTTAAGAGTAGCTCCGTCGGCTACATCCGGCGGGGCAATGCGAACGTAATAACCGTCAACGTCGTATCGCCGGCACAGCTCCGTATCGCTGATATATGTCCAGCGCTCTATGGAATCATTCCAGAAATCTGCCGTTTCCCGCAAATACTGCCCAACCTTGTCTTCATTGTTTTGGTCGGCCATCTCTGCTGCGGCAAGGAGTGCGGTTATTGATACAGCCAGGGTAAAGGGTGAATAGCCGGGATCTTCTTCCCAGCGGTCTTGCGGCGAGACCGGGCCGCTGACTACTATAAAGCGCGCCGCACGCCGGACCATCGGCCAGAGGCTGACAAGCTCATCTTTCTCTACCACTTTTTCGCGCAGTGCCATACTGACGAGCAGAATCGGAAATGCTGTTTCATCCAGCTGCACCCCTCGCCAGTACCGTGCGCCGTCAACCCACATGTTTTGCTCCCAGTGGCCGTCCTTATCCTGTTTGTCCTGCAGATATCGAATTACTCGCCTGACGTCCTCACCTGATCCAAGCGCAAGGAACCCTCCCGCAACCTCAACCAAATCCCTGGGCCAGACCAGATGGTAACCGCCGAGTTCATCGTCCCCTCTTGCGAACCCCCAGGGAATCGATAGGCTTGCAATGATGCCGCCCGGGACATTCTTAGATTCATGTGTGCGCAAAACAGCGGCGCTGATAGGACAGAGCTCGGGCCTGCTGCTTTCTCCCTTTTCGGGAAATGTGAGACTTTGCTGCCATTTCTGCCATCCGGCAATATAGTCCGTCCTGGCTGTTTCAAAACCTTCCCTCAGACTATCGAGAGCGCATTGCGCAGCCATGTCAGGACTTGTCCCGAAACCCAATGCCAGCACAAATGCGCCTTTCGATTCCCTCAAGTCTATCTCCGCGGTAAGCGCGACATTGCCGTCTTCGGCTCGCCTATAGGACCAGGTCATTCGCCTATTGGCCTTAAGGTCTTGCCAACCGTCGGAAAAACCGACATAACCGGCAGATTGTTTCAGAAAGCGGGTGGAACACGTCAGGGCCAGAGCGTTTTCTTGGTGTATCGCAAGAAGAACCGTCACACCTTTGAATTCATCTATCCAGGCAGTGTTGTGGTAACCTTGGTTGCCTAAATGTGGGGCAAGAAGAACGTAAAGGCGATAGTCGTCCATTTTTCCATTTTGAGGAATGAAGCTTGTTTTTTGCAACACTGTGTCGCGTTTAGGATCCGACAGAACCTCTTTTTCAATTCGGTAGCGACCCTGCAAGCAGGTATTCACCAAACGAAATCCAGGCACACCGGGCGCTATCCATTCGACCTTGCTTTCAGTGTCACGCTTTTCTTCCGAGAAAAAGTCGTTACCACCGGTAACGATCAGTCCCATGTCGCGCGTGCATGCCTGATCAATGCGGCCATAATAAATCTCATTGAAAATACCGTGGCTCATTGTGAACCATACCCGGCTATTTCTGTTGAGCGCAGTGCCGACACCACTCTTGGCGCTGGAGGTCCACCGGGGTTCAATCCCCGGACCATCCTTTGTATTTAAAACGGTATTTATCATAATGCTCTGCCTTTCTTGAATCCGGCATCACCTGTCGATATTTGCATCGTTGGCATCCTCTATGTCTATCATCCGCCATGAGCAAAATCGGGATAATCGGTCATGCCTCCGTCAATAAAAATGGTGCGGCCCGTAACATAAGATGCAGCATCCGATGCGAGCACCACCACCATACGGGCAATTTCGGAAGCCTCGCCGACACGCCCGAGCGGAATCTTTTCGATCAGATCTTTCAGACTGTCGGGATTGCTCCACACAGAGCGGTTTATAGGCGTTTTGATGGCTCCCGGACCGACTGAGAGAACGCGTACCCCATAAGGAGCGGCCTCTTGGGCCAGGGTCGCTGTCATCATGCCGACGGCAGCCTTGCTGGCAGTGTAGGCGCTGTATCCGGACCATGCGATGATTTCGTGGACTGAGCTGATGTTGATGATCACACCGTTTTTTTGCGCAATCATGCGCTTGAGAGCCTGCCGTGCACAATAAAAAGTGCCGAGCACATTTACCTCGATGACTTTCTTCCACGCATCAGTCTCGGCTTCCCAACCCCGGGCGCGTGTCCCGTCAATGCCCGCGTTGTTGACAAGAATATCAATACCCTGCCAATGTTCGTCCATTTTGCCAAACATTGCGGAGACTGCGCCGGCGTCGGAGATGTCGGCACCGAGCGCAATGGCTTTGCCGTTTTTTTCCTGGATCTGCTTCACCAGCGTTTCTGCCGATTCAGGATGAACCACGTAATTTATGCATACTCTTGCTCCTGCATCAGCGAATTCTCTGACAATCGCCTCTCCAATGCCTGAGTTCCCACCCGTCACTAATACTCGACGGCCTTTAAGTCTTATGTCCATATGCAGTGACCTCCTTTAGACGAGCAGTAAACTGAACACGGTTAATTCAGAACTCATGTTTCACACCTTCTATTTCTATCAAAGCCACCAAAGTGTAGCGGGACGGTTCCTCCGAATGGCGGGCCTTTTTGTCTGCGATACATCCGCCGCAAGATATGGTCGGCTAAGAAGGCTATTTAGCTCTTCTACGGTGCGAAACTTGAGTCAGAAATTATAGAATTTCGATCCGCTTCTTTGCCCAAAATGTCGGCAAAGGATGTGTATCATCAGCTGAGAAAAGGACGAAGCAGTCCTCAAAAAAATCTACCAAAATCCAGTCTTTTAAATAGATAGACAAACACCACTGCAATTATTTCCGTTTCGAGGAAAACCGTTCTCGATAATTGAATTGATAAGAACTCGCTTTTTGAGAACGGGTAGATTGAAAGGTATTGATAAGAAGTCGCTTTTTAGGAGCGGACAGATTGAAACTTTGTTATTGTGTATGCAGTTCCTCTGAGTCGCGACATAAGGAAACTGATCATTTGCATATTTGTATAAAGCATACCAAAGGCGGATCGAGTTGTCAATCACCATTTTATTTCAGGTTTTTACTCAACCTTATAAATTTACAGGCATTATTTAAAATAGTGA
>JBAUWG010000538.1:0-9077 GCA_049583675.1 Desulfobacterales bacterium
AGCCCAGGCCGTCGTTGATGAAAAAAAAGCGGCGGAACTCGAAAAGAAACTAAGAAAAAATGCATTTACACTGGAAGATTTTCGTGATCAAATGATACAGATAAGGAAAATGGGCTCCATGTCGGAATTGATTAAAATGATACCCGGTATGAATAAAATGAAGCAGCTCAAAAATATGGAAGTTGATGACAGAGAACTGGTCAAAATCGAAGCGATCATCAATTCCATGACGCCCCAGGAACGGCGGCAGCATGCCTTAATCAAGGGAAGTCGACGAAAAAGAATTGCAAAAGGAAGCGGAACCACTGTACAAGATATTAATAAATTGCTGAAGAATTATACCCAGGTTATGAAAATGATCAAAAAGTTAAACCAAGGCGGCATGCGCGGAATGGGTATGGGTATGCCGCCGTTTTGAAGGAGAATTCTGTATGGCTGTCAAAATCAGGTTGGCCAGGCACGGCGCCAAAAAAAGACCTTTTTATCGCATTGTTGTGGCGGATAATAAATTCCCCCGGGACGGCAGATTTTTGGAAAATGTCGGCACATACAATCCATTGCAGGATCCGGCATCCGTTGTTCTGAAACAGGAGAGAATTAGGTACTGGATCGACCAGGGCGCTATTCTTTCAGATACGGTAAAAAGCCTTTTGAAAAAAGAAGGTTTTTTTGCTAACCTTACATAGTATCTTTACCTCTAACGCTGGAAATCCAACAAAGGAGATGGAGCTATGAAAGAGCTGATTAAATATATTGCTCAGGCGTTGGTGGACAATCCGGAACAGGTTGAAGTTTCAGAGGTAGAAGGTAACCAGACCTCGGTCTTAGAACTCAAAGTGGCCAAAGAGGACCTGGGGAAGGTGATTGGTAAACAGGGGCGGACCGCACGGGCCATGCGGACCATATTGAGCGCTGCTTCTGCGAAATTAAAAAAGCGATCTGTTCTTGAAATTATTGAATGAGGATGTTCAAAAAAACGGGTTTCTTATTGTCGGAATGATCGTTGGTTCCCACGGCATAAAAGGAAATCTGAAGGTTCGTTCTTTTGCCGAGTCTGAAACCGTGTTCAAACCGGGAGAATCGATCCTTGTCATCCAAGCCGGGCAAATTGAAAGAAAATATTTTATTCAATGGGTCAAGCCCCACGGAAAATCCATGCTTGTATCACTAAAAGGCATTGAGGACCGTGATATGGCCGACGGCCTGGTCGGCGCCAAGATTTTCATCGAACGGACTGCACTTCCCGAGCTTGAAGAAGGAAGCTATTACTGGATCGATATTATCGGGCTTTCGGTTTTTTCAACCGACGGTCAATATATCGGTTGTATTGAGTCGGTCATGCCCACCGCCGGAAACGATGTATATATCGTTAAAAATTATGATAAAAATGATCATCATGAAGTACTGATTCCGGCCATTGATTCGGTGGTGTTAAACGTAGATTTCAAAAACAAGATCATGCGTGTGGATTTGCCCGAGGGGTTGTAGCCTCTGTATGTAATGAGATACCAATCACGCTCCTTTGGGGTGAAACGAAAGCCGGGTCTTTGGATCCGGATTTTTACTTTATTATCCGTATCTGCACGCTGACAACAGGCTAAAGAAAGGGATGAATTTCACAGTCCTGACGATTTTCCCGAAAATGTTCGATCCTTTTTGGGAACACGGCATTATCAGAAAAGCAATAGAACAACGGAAAATTAGCGTATCCGCCATCGATATCAGAGATTTTGCGACAGGAAAGCACCGCAGCACGGATGACAGGCCATATGGCGGGGGATGTGGAATGGTCATGAAGCCCGAGCCCCTGGCCGCCGCTATCCGGGCGGCAACCCAAGAAGCGCCTTTTGCGAAAAGGATTCTGTTGACGCCTCAAGGGCGACGTTTTGATCAGCGTGTTGCCAGCGAATTGGCGGCATTGAAAGGGCTCATTTTGATTTGCGGCCGGTATGAAGGGGTGGATGAACGGATTTGCCAGGATTTTATCGATGATGAAATGTCCATCGGTGATTATATCCTGACCGGCGGCGAACTCGCGGCCATGATCATGATGGATGCGTTGACCCGGCTGATTCCCGGTGTGCTCGGCGACAAGGATTCCGCCGAAAAAGAAACCTTTTCGGACAGTTTTTTAAAACATGGGCAATATACGCGGCCAAGCAGTTTTGAAGGCCATGATGTTCCCGAGGTTCTATTGTCCGGAAACCACAAAGATATTGATCAATGGCGGCTTGAAACATCACTGATACGAACATTTTTGAAACGCCCGGATTTGCTTGAAAGCAGAGCCTTGAGCAAAGAGGAGATCAAGATTCTGAAAAAATGGCGTATTGATATTGAAAAAATCATACACAACCAATCTATACTTGGCCCTGGTGCATTATCCGGTGGTCAATAAACATGGTGAAATTATTGCATCGGCAGTAACGAACCTTGATTTGCATGACATATCGAGATCGGCTAAAACGTACGGCATAGGCGCATTTTATGTGGTGACGCCGCTGGCAGATCAAAAAGCACTGGTTGAAAAAATTGTGGCCCACTGGTTAAATGGAACCGGAGGAACATATAATCCAAAACGAAAAGAAGCGCTGAAACTGATTGTTGTTAAAAATACGCTGGATGAAGTGATTGACCATATTCGCAAAGACGCCGGGGATGCCCCTAAGACGATTGTAACCAGCGCCAATCAAAACCCCCGGAATATCAGTTTTAGACGGTTCCGAGAAATGTTGCAGGACGGCGCCTCGTATCTCTTGATACTGGGAACCGGTTGGGGACTTTCAGAAAGCTTTATCGCCAAGGCAGACTATGTTCTCAATCCCGTTTTGGGAAATACCGGCTACAATCACCTGTCCGTGAGGTGTGCAGCCGCCGTGATGCTCGACAGGCTATTGGGGAGAGACGACTGAAAATGATTTTCGGGAGGGGTTAATTACCGAGCCTAAATAATAAATTATGGAGATTTGGCATGGAAAGAGTAACACAGATTGAAAGAGAGATGATGCGGCTGGACTTGCCCGGTTTTGCCCCGGGCGATACCGTTAAAGTGTATGTAAAGATAAAAGAAGGTGAAAAAGAACGGATCCAGGCTTTTCAGGGCGTTGTGATTAGCAAGCGCGGCGGTGGAACCCGAGCCACATTTACCGTTCGAAAAGTGTCGTACGGCATTGGTGTCGAACGTATTTTCCCGCTGCATTCTCCGGTTATCGATAAAATTGAAGTGATTAGCCATGGCCGGGTACGCCGCTCAAAAATTTATTATCTTCGAAAATTAAGGGGCAAAGCGGCAAGAATAAAAGAGCGTCGAATCAATTGAACGGCAACATATTTGCGTTGGGATTTCATGGGACAAGACCTGTGGTCATTTGAAAAAAAGGCTTTTCAAAAAGGCTTTTCAAAAATTGCAGGTATTGATGAAGCCGGCCGGGGACCTTTGGCCGGCCCGGTGGTGGCTTCCGCGGTGATTTTGCCGGTGTCTTTCCAGGTTCCCGGCGTCACTGATTCAAAAAAATTAACCCCGAAAAAACGATATTATCTTTACGAAAAGATATACGATAAGGCTGTTTCCATTGGGATCGGAATCATTGACCCCATTGAAATAGACCGTATCAACATCCTTCAGGCAGCCCTCACTGCCATGGCCTCGGCCGTTGAAAACCTCGCTCCTCAGCCGGATTGTCTGCTTATCGACGGCACATTTCCCATCCCGTCGCCTCTCCCGCAAAAGGCGATCCCCAAGGGTGACGCCCTGAGTATTTCCATTGCAGCGGCATCGATTATTGCAAAGGTCACCCGCGACAGTCTGATGGAAAGATACCACCAGGATTACCCTCAGTTCGGATTCTCGAAACATAAGGGATACCCCACCAAGGCGCACCAAGAAGCGATCCGACAATTCGGATGCTGTCCGATTCACAGAAAAAGTTTTAAAGGGGTCAAAGAATACCTCTGACGTCGTTTCCATGAATTATTTATTCAGCACCACCTTCCTTCCTCCCCATTTAGCGGCATCTTATTAACGGGATGCTCGACTTGCCAATGAACTGATTCAACTCATAAGAAAGTAGTATATATCATGACAATTATGCGTCTATTGACTTTCAAAAACTTTTGTTATACGTTTTCCTATAAACGTATAACTTTTAGGAGCGTATAATGAATACTGTTAAAGTGTTAAATAAAGGACAAATCGTGATCCCCGCTTCGATTCGAAAAAAATACAATATACATCCCGGCAATGCACTCCAGATATTTGAATACGGCAATCTTTTATATCTGGTCCCGCCGGTTGAAGATCCGGTTCAGGATGCCATGGGGTGTATTCCCAAAACTCCTTCGCTGTCTAAAGCGCTTTTGAAAGAATGAAAAAAGGATTTTGCCGAATGACATCCGGATATCTGTTTGACAGCCACGCCCTGCTGGCCTTTTTTCAAAATGAAATTGGAGCAAATATCGTATTCAATATTTTGCAAAAAAGCGTAAAAGAACGCATCGACCGCTTGATTTGCATCATAACCCTGGGTGAAATCATCTGCATCACCAAGAGAATGTTTGGGGATCAGAAAAAAATTGAAATATTGGGCCGCATTCATCAGCTTGAATTTAAAGTGCTGCCGGTTCCCGATATCCTGGTTTATCAGGCAGCCGAGATTAAAGCAGAATATTCGATATCTTACGCCGACTGTTTTGCCATCGCCTGTGCCAAATCGCACAGTGCAACCATCGTAACCGGAGATCCTGAATTCAAAAATGTCGAACATCTGGTTAAAATAGAATGGATTCGTTAAGTTGCAAAGGGCAAGCCATTTCAATTATTCTAAGTTATAGACCGCATCGGTCAAATCGACTCGTTATGTTGCGTCGATATATTGGTAAAAGCCACCTACATACAAAAATGATTGAAGTAAATATCTTACATACGATATAGATGAGAAAGATTTGCAGCGGGGAACCCGGCAAAAGATTATCACAAATGCCTTGTCTGTTTTCAACGTTCAGGACCGAGAAGGTGAGCTCATCATCCTTGTTTTAGAGGAACAATATGGAGACTCTCTATACAGCTTCATTCAGGCGCTTCTGAAAATAACCGATGTTTCGTATTTAACCCGTGAACGGGTTCGTTCAACATTTATGGAAGATTTCAGGGCATTCATGGAGGAATCGGTTCCGGAAAATCGCCGCGAATTTGACTGGCATGATCCGACATACGACCCGGCAGGGATGTATGTCATCGATTGTAAAATAAACAGTATGCCCAAGCCGTTGTTTGTAAAGGCATTGCCCCATGACGACAAAACAAGAGAAGCGACCATTACCCGGCTTCAGTTTGAAAAGTATCGCTTAAAAGATATTGAATGACAGAAGAATCTTGGATACGCTTTTGCCTGCAAACTCAGAATGAAAATTTGTGTCAGACCCCCTTTAACAAAATCAGGAATCACGGCTTAAGGTTTTACAATGCTAAACCAACGACAGCAATTCGGAAAAGAAAGCGAATCTTTGGCGGTCCGGCACCTTAAAAAAAGCGGATACAAGATCCTGGAGCAGAATTACCGGAACGAATTGGGTGAAATCGATATTATTGCCAAAGAAAAGGGCGTCCTGGTCTTTGTCGAGGTGAAAGCCGGGAGAACCCCTTTTTACGGAAATCCCAAGTGGGCGGTAACACCCAAAAAACAGCGCAAAATTTCCATGGTTGCCCTTTACTACCTCAAAGCCACAAAACAGACCCATGTCAAGGCGAGGTTCGATGTGGTTGCCCTCAGCTTGACAAAAGAGAGTTCACGAATTGAGATCATCAAAAATGCCTTTGAACTCGCCTATGGATAATCCAAAAAATGCGTCCGATGCGGGGACGCTCTATGTGGTCGCCACCCCCATCGGAAACATGGATGATATCACTGTGAGGGCCTTGAATGTGTTCGGCCGGGTCGATCTTGTTGCTGCGGAGGATACCCGGCACACCGGAAGATTGCTCAAGCATCATCAAATCAGGTGCCGCCTGATGTCTTATCATGAGCATAATGAAAAAGAACGAACGCCGCTTTTGGTTGAGCGGATAAAATCCGGATCATCCATAGCGCTGGTATCCGATGCCGGCACGCCCACTGTCTCGGATCCGGGTTATATACTTCTTCAGAAAGCGCTTGAAAACAATATAAAGGTTGTGCCCATTCCCGGTCCTTCTGCGTTACTTGCCGCGCTCAGCATTTCCGGGCTGCCTACGGATTCTTTTATTTTTATCGGATTTTGTGCCAAGAAAAAAGCAAGACGTTTGAAACAACTTCAGGAGCTTGCCCATGAAACAAGAACCCTTATATTTTATGAAAGCCCCGGACGTATTTTGGCTTTTATGAATGAGATCAAAGCGGTTATGGGAGACAGATACGGCGTTCTTTGCAGAGAAATGACCAAACTCCACGAAGAGTCTTTACGGGGCCGTTTATCCGAAGTCATTGAAACATTATCAAATCGTCCGGCAGTTAAGGGGGAATGTACGCTCTTAGTGAAAGGGAGCGAAGACAATATGAGCGTCTCACGGGACATTGTTCGCGATGAGTTGATCGAAGTTCTGGAGAAAAAAGAAAAAAAGCTCTCACAGGTTTCAAGAATCATCGCTCAAAAATACGGGCTTTCCAAAAACGAGGTATATGAAGCGGCGCTGAAGCTCAAAGCGGGGCGTTCAAAGGAAAAAGGTTAGTTCGTGTCCATCCATAAATGGTCTTTTTGCCCGATCTCAGCGTTATGCTCAAAAAATAATCCTCGGAATATCAACTATATGCCTGTGGTTATTTTTTTCGCATGCCTTGATCTCGAACAAAAATCCTCATTTATGGATGGACACTAGTTCAGTGTCTAAAGTTTGAAGTGATCTAAAGTGACTAAAGTTGTGGTAGCGCTAACGCGCTGTCATTAAAATATAATTGACTAAAAAATTCCTTAATTTTAGCTCACTTAAGGCACTTGTAACTTTTTTAAGTTTTGATATCGAAATAAGCATATCGGTATAAATGGAGTCTCATTATTTTGGGGGCCATGCCAAAACATTTGATATATCCGGTTATTCTCGCGGTCCCGGATAATATGCAACAGCTTGCGGGCAGAGAAAAAGTGGCTTTTCTCAGTAAGCATGCCAGGAAGGCGCTCGGAATTTCGGCAACAAAAAGCCGGATTCAACTCGGGGATCTCAACAAAAATAATAATGGCGTTCCCCTTCCATTTGACGGGAATTACTGGTCTGTAACCCATAAGGCGGGATATGTCGGCGGGGTGATTGCACCGGAAAGGATTGGTATCGACTTGGAAAAAATTCGTCCTATGAAAGCGTCGGTATATGGAAAAACAGCGGATAACAGCGAATGGGCCCTTTCAAATTTCAAGAGTATTTCCCTTTTTTTCCGGTACTGGACCGCCAAAGAATCGGTATTAAAAGCATGGGGATCCGGAATCCGGGATCTCTTAAAATGCCGGATAAAGCAAATTATCGACGATGAGCATCTTATCGTTGATTATCACGAAAAGAACTGGCTCGTCGAACATTTTTATTTTAACGGGCATATTGCTTCGGTGGTAAAAAACCTTGCCGATGCCGAGTGGACATTAACGACAGATTAGCGATCCATTTTATTTAATCTTAAGTAAACATAATCTTCTTGGCCAGTTAAGAGATAGATGACTTTGCCAATTAAATTGCACCAAAGCAAATCCCCCTTTGGGATAACCAAACGATAGATCTATGGACCAGGATTTTTCTTTTCAAGGAGGTTGATATATGGCGGATTCGAAGTTACATGATGCGGCAGTTGAACGGTTTAAACCTTTTCAGGATGAGATTTTGAAAAGCCATAGAGACAACATTCATTCCGTCACGATCACGGGAAGTTCGTTAACGGATGATTTTGATCCTGAAAAGTCGGATGTCAATTCAGTATTGGTTCTTCATAAAATGGATTTGGAGTTCCTTGAAGTACTGGCTTCTTTAGGAAAAATATATGGCAAGAAAGGAATTTCAGCGCCATTGATCATGACGCCTGAATACATTGCGCGTTCTCTGGATGTATTTCCTATCGAATTTCTGAACATAAAGCTGCTCCACGAGACCCTGTTTGGTGAAGACCTCTTTCAGAATCTTGAGATTGACCGGAAGGATCTCCGGCTGCAGTGCGAAAAGGAGCTGAAAGTCAGATTGATCGGTCTCAGGCAAGGGTATATTTCTGCCATGGGCCATGTCAAACTTCTTTCCGATCTGTTTATCAATACCATTTCTGGATATATTCCTCTTTTCAGAGGGATTGTCCTCATTTTCGGAAAAAAGCCGCCGTTAAGAAACGAGACGGTATTGCAGGTTCTTGAAACAGTTTCCGGCGTCAATACCCAAGTATTCGGAACCCTATTAAAGCAAAAACGGCAAAAGACAAAGATGGCGATCACACACCTAAATGCAATTTTTAAAGACTGCTATGCCGCGGTAGAAAAACTGGGAGATATAACAGATGGCATTGAGGACTAAACATAGAGCGTTCATAACAGCTGTTTTTATTTGCCTTTTGTTTATATCTGTCGGCCGGGCAACGAATATTCCGGAAAAGCCGCAAAAATATGTGGTGGACCTGGCCGGCATTATCAACGATGCCGTGGAAAACCGATTGAACGGATACCTTCAGGAACTCGAGCAAAAAACAACCGCGCAAATGATTGTTTTAACCATCCCGGACCTCGGCGGTGAATCCATCGATGACCTTTCAATCAGCATCGCCAATGACAAATGGAAACTCGGCCAAAAAGGAAAGGACAACGGCGTACTCTTTTTGGTTGCGCTTAAAGATCGAAAGTACAGGATCGAGGTGGGATACGGTCTTGAGGGGATCCTCCCGGACAGCCTTGTCGGGAGTCTCGGTCGAAAGCTGCTGGTGCCTTATTTTAGAAAAGGCGACTATTCAGACGGAATTTATGCCACTACCCTTGCAGTGGCCAACATCATTGCCAAACACTACGGGGTTAAAATAACGGGAATGCCTTCAATAAATTACGGCTCTCAACCGGCATCAGGACGTAACCCCTCCAGCCTGTTTTCC
>JBAUWG010000539.1:0-8297 GCA_049583675.1 Desulfobacterales bacterium
TTAATGTAATATATTCAGGTAATCATTCACGAGGCCCATGAGCACCTGTTCGGTTTTAACCTGAGAAAATTGAAAATTTCCGTGACTGTCTCTTTCCGTGAGGAGACCTTCCTGGAAGAAATCCGGAATTTCATTAAACAAGTCATCATCCCGCGTATTCCAGACGGAAAAGCTTTTGTCCTCTCTTGAACGCCTGGCCATTCTCCGCAAATATTGAAGCTTATCCTCGAGGGCCGGAAAATCCGAATGGAAATCCGTATCATAGATATTGTTATATTCCGCAATTATCGTGTTGAGCTTGATGATAAAAACCTGTATTTCATTGATGAACTCCAATATCCCTTCCGGAATCACAATCACGCCGTAGTTCTTCCCAACAGCAGCCCTTCTGACGATGCCCTCACAAATCACTCGAGACAGATGCCTCAGGGTCATCCCATAGGCATTGAAATCAACCACGTTCTCTTTTGCCGCTTCTTCAATTCTCTTTTCATCAATATAATCACAAAGTTCTTCACCGATAAACGTCATATTGGCATGGGTCTGCAGCGCAACTTCAAGCGCCAGGTGGCTGGCGACACGTCCCATTACCTTGCAGATGTGCCAGTATTTTACGTCTGAACTGCTGTCCGTGCAAAGATTACTGATCGAGCCTGAAAATGCCCTTGCTGCTGTGTGGAAACCGAATGACATGGCACACAATACATGACCTTTTTCATCTCTGACCTGTATATCGCCATCGATGGTTTTGGGCACGCCGATGACCTGAATACCGTCTTCAATCATTTCCTGGGCTAAAAATGCGGCATTTGTATTCGAATCATCTCCCCCCACGATCACAAGCGCGTCCAGTCCGAGCGCTTTACAGGTCTCCTTGGACAGGGCCATTTTCTTTTTTGTATCTATTTTCGTTCGGCCGGTTTTTATCATGGTAAAACCGCCGAGGTTCCGATACGCGTCGACCACCTGGCCTGTTATTTCAATGGCTTCATTTTCAATGATGCCATCCGGGCCGAGCAGAAAACCGTAAATTTTGGTCTCCGAATTCACCTTTTTCGCAGCATCGTATAACCCTGCGATCACATTATGCCCGCCGGGGGCCGGTCCCCCCGAAAATACAATGCCGACACAACGTTTTTTGTCGTACACATCTTTAAAGGATTTTTCAGGGGAATCCACGCCAACTACGGTCCGGACCTTATTATTTATGATGTCCGGCAATTGTTTTTTTGCTTCCCTGTCAATGGTGAAGGCAAAGTGCTCAACATCTTCCAACAGGGTGTAAGGGCTTTCAAACACTTTGCATTTGGGCGGAACATAATTCCTTCGTTCCATCAACTCGCGGTTAATATTGCTGACCGCCTCTCGAACCTTGGGATTATCCAACAAAAGCTCAATATCGTCGGGATCTTTATCTTTCATGCTGCTGCTCCGCTTAAAGGAGATGATTGGATTATTGCATTTCGCAATGACGGCAATACAGTCGATTAATGCATTGATTTTAGCGGTTCTCCAATGACTGTGTCAAGACTATTCGAACGATATCTACGGGACAAACGCACCTGAACCCCCATTCACCGGAAAACGCTTTGCGGCGGCGGGTATCTCTTTCTAACCGGCTTGTGTCGGAAAGAGATGTTCAAAATACCTTGATTTCCTTAATCCTGATTGTTACTAAATAATTGTCAGTCGATCAATGAAGGTTATAAAAAAATGAGATTATTTTCGCTATGCCTGTCGACGGTCATTGTTTTATTTATGGTCTGTTCCTTATCCACCGGCAGCGATATCGAACTTGGAATCCATCCTTGAAAAGGGCGAGCTTCATGTGGGCCTTAATTCCGGTTATATGCCTTTTGAAATGACGAACCAAAAAAGGGAGATTCGTCTGTCTTGCCATCGATATGGCCAAAGAGATGGCCAAGGCCATGGACGTTAAGTTCGTTCCGGTGAATACCGCATGGGACGGGATTATTCCTTCGTTGATCACCGATAAATTCGATATTGTCATGAGCGGTATGACCGTCACCCAGGAACGTAACCTCAAAATCAATTTTGCCAATCCTTACATCATTGTCGGGCAAGCCATCTTGATCAATAAAAAAGAGAAATCAAAAATAAAATCCTATAAGGATCTGAACAATCCCAAATATATCGTAACATCCAAACTCGGCACCACCGGCGAACAGGCTGCACAAAGACTAATTCCAAAATGCACTTACAAATCCTTTACAACCGAGCCGGAAGCAGCCCTTGAGGTGGTTAATGGAAAGGCGGACGCTTTTGTCTATGAATCTCCCCTACTGCGTTGTCTTTATGGCTCAGCAGGGCGCCGGCATTCAGTCCATTCATCGGGGCCAAACCGAAGCCGCCCGCTCTCTGGGCATAACGCATGTAAAGTCCATGCATTACGTCATTCTTCCCCAGGCCTTAAGACGAATTCTTCCGCCGCTTTCAGGTCAATTCATCAGTCTTATCAAAGACTCATCGCTGCTGGGCATTATTGCGATTCGCGAGCTGACAATAGTGACACGCGAAGTCGTGACCACAAGTCTGCAACCCTTTGAACTCTGGTTTGTATGTGCGCTCTCATATCTGGTTTTAACGTTTACGCTTTCCATGGTGTTACAGCATCTCGAAAGGAGACAGCTGGCGGTATGATCGATGTCAATAATATTTCCAAAACCTTCGTGAGCCATTCAACCGAAGTCAAAGCCCTGGTCAATGTCACGGCTAAAATCGACCCCGGAGAAGTCGTTGTGGTTTTGGGCCCCTCAGGATCCGGTAAAAGTACGTTCATCAGATGCCTCAATTATTTGAACGTCGCTGATGAAGGAAGCATCATCATTAACGGCATCGACATCCTTGATCCCAAAACCGACATCAACAAGGTGCGCGCGGACGTCGGTATGGTTTTTCAATCCTTCAATCTATTTCCCCATAAAACCGTTCTTGAAAATGTGACGCTGGCGCCCATCGTGGTTCGAAAAGTACCCAAACAAGAAGCCGTAAGAAAAGGCATTGCACTGCTGAAAAAGGTGGGCATACAGGACAAAGCCGATGTTTATCCGGATCAGTTGTCCGGGGGACAGCAGCAGCGCGTCGCCATTGCACGGGCCTTGGCCATGGAACCCAAAGTCATGCTCTTTGATGAGCCGACATCTGCGTTGGACCCTGAAATGGTCGGAGAGGTTCTGGATGTCATGAAGAACCTGGCCAGAGAAGGCATGACCATGGTGGTGGTAACCCATGAAATGGGTTTTGCCAGAGAAGTCGCGGACCGCGTTATTTTCATGGATGAGGGCGCCATCGTCGAAGTCGGTACGCCCGAGCATTTTTTCATCAATCCCACCCATGAAAGAACCAAGCTCTTTTTAAGCCAGATTCTATAATTCGGTGTTCAGTATTCAGGAGGGTGATCCTTCTGTCCTGAACACCGAACACTGAACACTTTTTAAATTCCAGGCACCGCTAATGAGCAGGATTCATCGAGATTAAAAATTTCAAACATGTTCGACTATTTTTATTTCAGTCTTCCCACCAGATATCCATCCATCAATAGATGGATCATATGATGCAGCACACACACGACAAGGGCGAGTCCATATTGGGGAAACAGCGAAACCTGTAATATTATTGCAAGAGGCAGGGTCTTTTGTCCCCCCATGAAAATGACACTTTCCCGCCGGCCTTTGCCGAGCTTTAAAAGCCATGTAGAAGCGCCGGCAGCAGATAGAAGAATCCCGTGGAAACCGAAAACCAGTAAAAGAACAATCCCCACTGATTCGCCGCCGCTGACAATCGCATCCCTTGCCTGGGACATGGCCATCCAGACAATGGCCAGTATCAACAACTGGTTCAGCAATTGCAGCCGGTAAGCGAACCGGTTCACCGAAGATTTTGCCAAAAGTTTTAGGGTCAATCCGACACAAAGGGGCAAGAAAACATAAAATCCGAGCTTGATCATGATGGCCGGCTTGTCAATGGCCACGACCGCTGATCCGCCCAGTAATTCCAGCAACAAAGAAAGCGCCACGGGTATGGTGAAAACGGATAGCCCGTTGGCCAGGATGGTGATGGCCAGTGCCTGTGCCATGTTGCCGCCCGCCGCACCGGTCATCACCACGCCGCTGCTCAATGTCGTGGGCATGACCGCAACGAGAAAAATGCCGATTAAAACGCCTGTATCCAGAGGAATCGCCTTACACAGTGCAGCGACGACCGGTGCAATCAGAAAAATGATGATTAAAGCGGCGGCGATGCCCTTTACATCCATTAAACCTGATCTTATCTGCCGGGCGTCCAATATCAAACCGGAAAACAAGAATATCAAAACAATCACGACATCCGGTCCCCGATGCGCCTTGAGCCATATTCCGATGCTCGAAACTGTCTCGGTGGTATCCGCCACTGTCACGACAAAAACAAGAAACAGTCCGATGAGAAACCAGTATTTTTTGATCAGATCAGACAAAATTTAACGCTCCGCTAAATTTTTTGTTTGTATCCTTAACAGTTTGAGTGTATTAAATCCACAAAGAATACTTTTGGGTTGCAATTCCTTTGTGGTTAAAATAATAACGCAGATGAAAAAGAACAGAAATCATTTAACTCTTTAAAAAAAATCTATTTCAATATTCACAAGACTTGTTCGCCTCTGGCGTGATCTTTTACGCAAAAAATTTAAAGTATTATAAGAAAACACAGATAGAAGCCTCGATTCCACCACATGTTGTATCCGGATATTTAAAATTACACCTCCCATTGTGTTTTTCCCTTTACAAACTGATAAATTCCTGATATCTGATTTGAAATTTAGCTTCAAACAAAAAATGGGATAAGCAGAAAAAATTACAGGAGATTTAATTGAATGAAACTGAAAAAGCTGGAAATAAACGGATTTAAATCCTTTGTTGAAAAAGCCAGTATTGAATTTCCTCCAGGCATTTCTGCGGTTGTGGGTCCCAATGGCTGTGGCAAGAGTAACATTATGGATGCGATAAAGTGGGTGATGGGGGAGCAGAGCATCAAACAACTCCGTGGGAAATCCATGGAAGACGTTATTTTTGCCGGTTCCAACGGAAAACCGGCGTTGAATATGGCCGAGGTATCACTGACTCTCGCCAATGACAACGGCTCGGCGCCCGAAGAACTTAAAGACTTTACCGAAATCATGTTGACCCGGCGGCTTTACCGTTCCGGTGAAAGCGGCTATTTCATCAACAAGCAGCCCTGTCGGCTGAAGGACATCTATAATATCTTTTTGGGAAGCGGCCTGGGTACGAAATCTTATGCCGTTATTCAGCAGGGAAACATCGGAACCATTACAGATGCCGGACCGGAAGAAAGAAGGATTCTTATCGAGGAGGCTGCCGGAATTACGAGATACAAGTCCCGAAAAAAGGAAGCGCTGAATAAAGTCAAAGCCACGAACGAAAATATCTTACGTGTCAGTGACATCATTACCGAGATCAAGCGGCAGATGGCCGGTCTTAAACGTCAGGCCAGAAAGGCCGAACGGTATAAGAAATATCAAAAACGCATCCGAGAACTCGACGTCTGTCTGTCACTTTACCATTTTGATGCCTACACGCATCAAATTGATGAAGCCGATACATTATTAAATGATCTGAATAATACGGACATCGAGCATTCAACCCAATTAAAAAGACTGGATGCCGCCCTCGAAAAGATCGAGCTCGATCGCGCTGAAAAAAATAGTGAAATATCCAATCAAAAATCCTCTTTATATGAGACTCAGCGCAATATAGATCGGATGGAAAATGATAAAACGCATCTTATTAAAGATGTGCAAAGACTTGCGGACGAACGGGTTGAACTCGAATCCGTCCGGCAAAACCTGGAAGTAAAAAGCAGGAACTTAACCACTGAAATTCAGGAAGGCGAAAATCGGAATATTCAAATTCAAGCAGAGATAAAATCCGTAAAATCAACCCTCGAAAAAGAGCAATCGGCATCGCAAAATATAAAAAATGAACTCTTTTCTCTCAATCAGGAACTCGAAAACGGTAAAGCGAGTTTAATGGACCTTGTCGCCCGGGAAGCGCAGTACAAAAACATCTGCCAAAATGCTGCGAACAGCAAAGAAAGCTTAAAAAGAAGACTCAAAATCATCGGCGAGGAAGAGCTGACAACCCGTCGAAAAGTCTCCGTTCTCAAAGACAGGGAAACGAAGGCCGAAACACACCTGGCTTCATATCAATCGGAAATTGAAGATCTTAAAAATCGCATCAGTACCGTCCAGAATCAGCTCAAGGAAAAAAATACGTCCTTGGGAGAGCAAGTAAAACAGGTTCAGACCCTTGAACTGGAACGGAACAAAACCCGGTCCGCTTATGCCACATTAAAGAAAATGGAAAACAGTTTCGAGTGGTACAAAGACGGCGTCCGGGCGCTCATGATAAAAAGCCGGGCCATCCAAAAAGGCGACTCATCCGGCAACCTGAAGAAAGAAGTGAGCGACGGTATTCTGGGGCTCACGGCGGACATCATCGAACCGGCCCCTTCCTACGGGCCTGCGGTGGAAGCGGTTCTTGGAGAATCCTTGCAGTACATTCTTGTTAAAGATCAAAAGACGGCTGTGGGAAGTATCGATTATCTTCATGCATCCGGAGAAGGAAGGAGCGGTTTTATCCCGGTTTCGGCCGTCAAAAAAATAGGATTGACCCAGCATCCTCGATTGGATCATCCCAATTACCTTTTGAAACATGTTTCCGTAAAACCAGGATTTGAACACATTGCAGAAGCCATTTTAGGGCATGTCGTTGTGACGGCGGATATTGAAGAA
Organism: Desulfobacterales bacterium; assembly: GCA_049583675.1. GTDB lineage: Bacteria > Desulfobacterota > Desulfobacteria > Desulfobacterales > UBA11574 > UBA11574. Next base: position 6,809 of record JBAUWG010000539.1, read on the forward strand.
GCCCTGGAGGTATTCAACCGCAACGGCACATGGCAAACCGTCGTTACCCAAAACGGGGACCTCATTTCGCATCAAGGAATTATGGTGGGCGGCGGCAAAGACAATTTATCCGGTATCCTTGCAAAAAAGCAGGAACTCAAAGATTTCGAGCTGATGATCAAAGACCTGGACATCAGATTCGAAACCGACCGGGAGCGTCAAAAAGAATTGGAATCCGAAGCGAGAAATATTGAGAGCGACCTTCAAAAGCTTCGGGAACTGGAAAACAAAGCCAAAGATAATGCAGTGGAAGCGGAAAAGGCGCTTTATAAAGCATCCGAGGATCTTAAAAACGCGCTTCGACATCTTGAAATTGTTCGTCTGGAACACGAACAGCTTTTGGGTGAAGAATCAGATGTGGATGAAGAAGTCGCCAGATACAACCAGGCCGTTGATGAAATTGTCGACCAGGTCAAAAATGCACAGGATTTCGTCGCGGAAAAACTGGAAGAGATCAGCACGGTTTCGTCCGAGATGGAATCCTTCAATCAGAACATCGTCGACCTTAGGCTCGAGCTCACCGCTTTAAATGCCAAATTGGAAAACAGCAACAATACGTTGCGGCGCCTGAAAGAATTCCTAAACGACGGCGTTCAGCGGATTGAACAGATTTCACAGGACCTTATTCAGAAAAGACAAAAAAAAAACCATCTGGAAGAAAAAATAAAGGAATACGAACAGACGCTTTCCGTCAGGTATGACGCGTTGAAGGTCCTTGAAAATGCGATTGAACATAACGAGGCGGATTACAATGCCATTGATGCCAAGCTGAAAGAAAACGACGGCATCAAATCCGAGATCCAAAACGAGCGTGGGAAAATTGTACAAAAAATAAGATTGGTTGAACTTGAACAATCTCAACGACAGATCAAAAGAGAAAATATTTCTAACCGGCTGCAAGAAAACTATCACCAACCCGTTGCGCTGCTTCGATCGGAATTTGAACATTTAAACATTGGAAAAGATTTTTCCGCAGATGAAATAGAAGATGAGCTCGGCCGGACCAGAGACAAAATCGCAAACTTTGAGGACGTCAATCTGGGCGCCATAAAAGAGTATGAACAGCTCAAAGAGCGATTTGATTTTCTGAACGAACAGCGAGAAGATCTCGTCAAGGCCCTCGATGATCTTCACAAAGTTATCAACAGAATAAATAAAATCAGCCAGGAACGTTTTCTCGAGGCTTTCGAAAAGGTCAATGATAAATTAAAAGAAGTGTTTCCCCGTCTCTTCGACGGCGGCTCTGCAAGACTTGTTCTGACGGAGCCGGATGACCCTCTTGAAACCGGTATAGAGTTTATGATACACCCGCCCGGGAAGAAACTGACGAGAATGAGCCTCCTTTCCGGCGGAGAAAAAGCGCTCTCAGCCATCGCTTTGGTCTTTTCGATTTTTTTAATCAAGCCGGCATCCTTCTGCCTCATGGATGAAATTGATGCATCCCTCGACG
>JBAUWG010000540.1:0-14461 GCA_049583675.1 Desulfobacterales bacterium
GGTTATCGCGGAGCTCTGTAAAGAAATCGACATACTGACCGTGGCGGTGGTGACCAAGCCGTTTTCATTCGAAGGCAAAAAAAGAGCCAAACAGGCTGAAGACGGCATTAATATGCTCAAGCAAACCGCCGATACGGTCATCACCATCCCCAACGACCGGCTAAGGGGCCTCGCGTCTAAAAATGCCAGAATGATCGACATGTTCAAGAAAGCCGATGAAGTACTGCTCCATTCCGTCAAAGGGATTACGGATCTTATTATGATGCCGGGATTGATCAATCTGGACTTTGCCGATGTTAAAACCATCATGTCCAAGGCCGGCATGGCCATAATGGGCATCGGCATCGCCAGCGGGGAAAACCGGGCGCTGGAAGCCGCCGAAAGGGCCATCTCCCATCCCCTTCTGGAAGACATCTCCATTTCCGGCGCCAAGGGCGTGTTGATGAACATCACCAGCAGCACCGATTTGACCATGGAGGAAATGACCGAGGCTTCCGATCGGATATATAATGAAGTCGGTGAAGACGCCGACATTATTTGGGGAACCGCCGTAGACGACAACCTTGGCAATGAGATGCGCGTCACCGTCATAGCCACCGGGATCGATTCGGCGCCTGAACCCGGCATGAAAACAGAGCTCAGAGGCAGGGTCAGAGATATCACGGCTGAAGATTTTAACGATGCGGTAGATTATGACGAACCGACCTTTATCCGTCGAAAACATGCAGTGGGTGAATCGGGCGGCGGCACTTACAGAGGCTACAGAGGGATTGTTGTCGACAATGCCGATCTCGCGAATCTGGACGTCCCGACGTTCTTGCGGAGAAAGGCGGACTAGAAATGGATGATAACGATGCATGGCACAGGCACCCCATAAATTTCACAAAAAAGTTGCGGATAGCGAAACCGGAGGCATCCGAAAAAAATGGACAAGACGTGTCAAGGTCGCGCTGATCTATCCAAATACGTATCATGTCGGCATGTCCAACCTCGGTTTCCAGGCGGTATATGAGCTCGTTAATTCATATGAAGATGTATTATGTGAGCGGTCGTTTCTTCCGGATGATGACGAACGAAATGCCACCGGACGCATCACCACCGTAGAATCCGGGAATGATATTCGTGCCTTTGACCTTGTTGCGTTTTCGGTGTCATATGAGAATGACTTCCCCAACCTCCTGAGCATTCTCGAAAAAGCAAAGCTCCCCCTGCAATCCAAAGACAGAGAACCCCCCCACCCTCTCGTGATTGCAGGGGGAGTTGCTTTTTTTTTGAATCCGGAACCTCTGGCGCCGTTTATCGAATGCTTTCTCATCGGTGAAGCCGAGGCGGTTCAGCCTAAATTTTTGGAAACCTTCTCACCCGACGTACTGGCGCGGGACAGAAGGTCGTGCCTGCATATCCTTGCCAGAGATGTTCCCGGTGTTTATGTCCCTTCATTGTACACCGCATCATACCATCCGGATGGAACGCTTGGCGCGTTTGAACCCATATCCGATGTTCCGGCCAAAGTCGAGCGCCAGTACGTCAAAGATCTTTCACAAACGCCTACCTGCAGCGCCATCCTCACATCCGATACCATTTTTGACAACACGTTCCTTATTGAAGTCAGCCGGGGATGTGCCCATGGGTGCAGATTTTGCAGTACGGGATTTGTCTATAGGCCGCCACGGTTCAGGCCCTTTTCCCTGCTCAAGGAATGCATGGAACAGGGGACATCAAAGACCGGCAAAATAGGACTTGTCGGCGCCGCGGTATCGGATCTTCCGGACATTGATAAGATCTGCCGAGGGCCGTTGGAAAAAGATATTCGAATATCTTTCAGCTCCCTTAGGGCGGATGCGCTGACGCCCGAACTTCTTTCGGTGCTCAAAAAGAGCAAAACCAAAACCGCCACCATTGCGCCGGATGCCGGATCAGAACGGATGCGAAAGGTCATTAACAAAGGGATCGGCGAAACCGACATCCTCGAAGCTGTCGAAAAAATTGTCGCCGTCGGCATCCTTAACATAAAACTCTACTTCATGGTCGGCCTGCCCACGGAAACCATGGACGATGTGGATGCCATTTCGGTCCTTTGCAAAAAAATCAAACATCGATTCCTCAAATCGAGCCGGGCCAAAAGGCGCATGGGGGAGATCACCGTCAGTCTGAACTGTTTTGTTCCAAAACCGTTTACCCCGTTTCAATGGGTGAAAATGGATGATGTGCGCCTGCTTAAAGAGAAGATAAAGAAAGTCAAAAACGCCCTGAAAAGGGTGGCCAACGTTCGCGTGCATTCGGATATTCCGCGGTGGGCTTATACTCAGGGACTGCTGTCACGGGGAGACCGACGAGCTGCGCAACTGTTGTCGTTGGCAAATGCCAACCAGGGCAACTGGCCCAAAACCTTGAAATCTTCTCCTATCAACCCTGATTTCTATGTTCTCAGAGAGCGTTCATTGGATGAATTGCTTCCCTGGGATTTTATTGATCACGGTATCAAGAAATCTTTTCTTAAAACCGAGTATAAAAGAGCCCTTAAGGGCGAAGCTTCTCCTCCTTGTCCTGTGGAATCCTGCAGCATTTGCGGCGTTTGCAAGGAAAAAAAAGTTAAAGCCTAATATAGGCAGCATTTATATCGATTGATTTTAGCTTCAACCGACTATGAAAGAAGATGAAACTGTATATAGACATATCTCCGCAACCGGATGATACCACTTGCGGCCCCACTTGCCTTCATGCCATTTATCGTTATTTTGACGATCCTATTCATCTTGGCCGGGTTGTTTCAGAGGTGACCGATATAGAAGGCGGCGGCACGCTGGCTGTATATCTTGCCTGTCATGCTTTGCGCCGCGGCTATAAGGCAACGATTTACACATACAACCTCAAGCTTTTTGATCCCACATGGTTTGTCCCCAACGGACCCGATATTTCAGAAAAACTCAGATTGCAGCTTAAGCATAAGCATGAGGATTCTTTGTTTAACACAGCGACGCATGCGTATTTAAAATTTTTTGAACTTGGCGGACAGCTCCGGTTTCACGTGCTGACGCCGGGTTTGATACGAAAATATCTCAAACGGGAAGTACCCGTTTTAACGGGCTTAAACGCCACATACCTTTACAATTGCTCTCGCGAGCATGTTGAAGGTCTTCATCTTGTTTTCGATGATATTCGCGGAGAATCCACCGGGCACTTTGTCGTGTTGGCAGGGTATGACAAGATGTCGCGCAATGTGCTCATCGCGGACCCCCTTAAGCCGAACCCTGTATCTTCATACCAGCAGTATGAGGTCAACATCTATCGATTGGTTTGTTCCATTATGCTTGGCTTTGTGACCTACGACGATAATCTGCTCATTATTGAACCGCGGAAGAAGAGATCGACTTTTAAATAATCACCACTTCGGGGACAGGTTTGATGAAATTTTGTCGAAGACTGTAGGTATATGCGCCCTGGGTCGGGATCATGAGCACGTCGCCGACGCGGATGTCCCGGCCGAAATAGCTGAATCCCCAGACATCGTGGGGGGTGCACAACGAACCGAGGATATAGCAGGGTTTTTCCGTCAGAGCCGGCCGCGTCAAATTCAGGACGGGGAAATAATCGGTTTCAAAACGCTCCCATCCCACGGCGTTGGTGCCGGCATCCGTGATGACCAGATCCTTTCCCTTTTGATCGACGACGGTCATTAAAAGATGCATCGAATCGTTGCAGATCCAGCGGCCGGGCTCAAAGTAAATTCTGCAGGACGTCCAGGGAAAGATATGGTGTTTAATGGCCTGCCCGATTTTTTCAGCAAAAGCTTCGATGGGTTCTGCGGGAGATCGAAAGTGACGCTTTGACACTTCGGCCAAACGCTTGCCGGTCTTTTGAAACATCTCCTGCGGCCCTGCTGGAGGAAGTAGCCATTCGCCCTGCTGCGGCCAGTACCCGCCGCCGATATCGATAAACGACAGGTTTTCGTTGAAGTTGTCCGGCATGCGGGAAAGCAGTTCGCCCAAAAAGCCGATGATGTCCGTTTGGGACGTTGCCGTTAGATTCCAACTGGTATGAAACTGGATTCCATTTAGAGATACATGAGGACACGTCCGAGCAATTTGCCAGAATTCGGCAAGCTGATCCGGCGGTATCCCGAATTTCCGCCACAGGCCGTCGGGATTTGTGGTCAGCCGCACACCGGTGCGCACCTTTGTGTTGAGGATTGCGGCAGCCTTTTCCAGTCGATGCAGTTCGCCGAAACTGTCCATCAGCACCGTTACCCGATTGCTGTTATGTACCGCCAATTCCAGTTCTTGGGGGGTTTTGCCGGGCCCGCTGAAAACAATCTCCTTTGCGTTGATATCGATCGCCGACCGCAACTCCAATCCGCTGGATACATCCAGCCCGAAACCTGATTTTAGAAGGGTTCTCGCCACTTCAGGATGATTGTTACTTTTGACGGCGAAATAGAAGTCCGAATCGGGCAACTCCCGGCGAAACGCTTTTTTAAATTGATCCGCCCGCTGAATCAATACATCCGGCTCTAATACATACAGGAAAGAGGCGTGTTTTTTGAGATGTTTGAGATAGGCTTCCCCGCGACGGAAATAGTGCTCGACAAAGGGAATCAGCTCTTCCGGCGGAAATAGCGGTATTTTCTCGGAATGCATGGATGAGTCAATGTTTTGAGGTGTCAAGTGAGTCATGGCGATTCGATCTCCACGCTGATCATGTCCAGGAGCCGGCGGCACTCGTGCATGAGATTCATCGTGTTTTCGGGCGTGAAAATGATATTTCCCAGAACAAAAGAATCGTAATCTTCAGGCGGCATGCGAATGATATCGCCGGGGCGCCGCAGGACATGAATTTCCTTTATCCGCGGATTGTGTTTCACGGAATCAACGTCGATACGTCTGAAAATGCCGCCCTGCCTGGCATGGATACGCAAGCCCGCAAAAGGTTGCGGCGGACAAAACGAGCCGATATGCAGCGGACGTTTTTGGGCCGCGTCAAGGGTCAGGGCGAGGATATCCAATTTAAGCGCGTTTCGGATCAGCGCCGGAAGACAGTCGCCTCCCGGCCGCGGGGTCATTTCAAGCAGAATTATTTCCCCCTCACGCACCATAAAGTCGGCCATACAGATGGATCTATATATTCCCAGGGTGTCGGCCGACCGGGCCAGATATCGACAAAGCATTTGAAGATCGATGTCTTGGGGCAGGGCGTCGACGAGCATATATCCCATGGTGGTGCCGAAAGGGCTGAACCATGAAGGAATTTTTTTCGTCAGTCGGATCAGTGTCGCCGTTTCTTCATCCATGAAAAAATCACATGAAAACTCTAAACCATCGACGAACTCTTCGACAATTATTGAAGGAGAATCATTGGAAATACCGTTGTAAAGGCGGTGATTTTTTCGCTGCTGGAGGCCGTTTTGAATGACAGCGAATGCCCGGCGGCATTCTTTTTTGGTTTTGCAGCGAAAGACCAATTCACTGCCGCTGCCGGAAAGGGGCTTGAGTACGCAATCTCTTCCGGTGGTTAAAAGAAAATCAATGGCATCTTCAACATGGCGGGCCGGTGCAATTCGGGGGCAGATGATTCCGTTTTGCTGCCAGAGCGATTTTGAAAGGAGCTTGTCCCGGCAGTTTTTGACCGCGGACAAAGACACAAAGGCCGCGGAAAAATCCTGAGCGAGCAGTGCAGCCAAGGCCATTGATTCGCAGTCAAAACAGGCGACGCCATCCACCCGAATGTTCCAACGTTCCAGGTGGCTCGTCACCGCCTTCCGGACGTGTTCGTTATCAGCGAGTTCGCAAAGGACTTCCTCATGGGTTGCCGGAGCAGGCTCTCTTGCATTGGATCGTACGAACGGGTCGGTGATGAAAAGGGCTCTTTGCGGGCAGGTGCGGCGAATCCAGTCAATATAATCTGAAGTCGTGCCCACCACCAGCAAACGATTTTCAGACTGCACAGCTCAACATCCTTTTTTGAGCCGGAAATTCGGTCGCGGCACTCACCTCCGGTGAAGAGATCTTATACAGGGGACGCGGTTGCAGGCGGAATCTCGATTTCCAGTTGAAATCGCCGCAGAGGAAATCTACGGCGGCCAGGCGTTGGCGGCATGCCCATTCAATATGGTGAAAATTGATCAGTTTGGCAATGCCGGAAAAGTCCGGATTGGTTCCCCCGGCCAGGATCGTATAGGTGTTTTTCCAAAGGGCACCGACATCCACGGCAGCCAACCGGCCGCCGATGGTTACCGAAGTCAGACGGAGAAGATTATTTTGATCGAGAAAGGCGATGAGATCGACAAATGCATTGAAAAACCGGCGGTCATAAAAATATGAGGTTTTTCCGAAAGCCGAAAGATTCATCTCAAACATCCGGCGGACATCGGCCATATGGTTATGACGATAAGCAACTTTTTGATCATGAAGCCGATTCATTTCCCGATCGATCTTCTTGCGGGATTTTCTTGGAAACGCATTTTTGTAAGTTTCAAATGAAAAGTTATACTGTCTCGGGAAGAAGAGATATCCGATCTCATCGATGGCAACCTCATTTTCCCAGGCGGGAAGAAAATTTCCGTCAAGATAACGAATGAAGCATTTCTCCGGCAAGTGATCCGCCAGCGTTTGAATGGATCGACTCCCAATACCGGCGATCTTGTTCTGCTCAAGCCAGGTTCTTCCCTGCCATGTTTCCCCCGGGAAATGGCCGAAGACGCCTTGCTCTTCGATCCATGATAGGGCCAACAGACGAGATTCCCGGTGATCCGTACCCGCCAAAATAAAAAAAAGCGGGCGGCGAAAGTGTTTCATAAAACAGGCTCTAACCGGCCACAGATCGAACAGGCACTCCTTTGGCCAAAACCGTTCCCAGAGTTTATGGCAAATATCAGGATCTTGAAATACGTGCACCGTATCCATATTAACGCCTCATCGTTACGTTTAGAATACTGTGGCTCCCGCCGAAAAAGTTTTGGGCAAAGTTCTGGACCGTTTCCGGGTCATAAGGTTTACAACTAAATACGTCCAGATAGGTTGTATTGGTGAGATTGGCAAAATGGGCGGAAATGAGAGACGTTTCGATAAGCTGAACCATTGAATAGCCGGCGACACGTTCGTCTTCACCAAAATGAACGACCTGTGTCTCACCGAAGCGTTTCATTTCGATAAGGTCGCACAACTCGGCCACGAACCTGCGAATGGTTTTATCGTCCCGGATTTTATCCGGATCGCAGTTGTAAATATCGATGGCCGAGGCGATCCCCCAGAGCGGCTGAACATCCGTCGCCAAGACTTGATCGTTGAACGCTGATCTTGAAGGATTTTTTATCATCGCAACTTGCGTCATTTATGATTCCTCCTGTTATATTTTTATTCACTTGTCAAAAGATAAACGACTAAGCATGATTTATGCCAAAACGATAAATATATATAACTTATTGTAATAATAAAATATATCATTTTTTTTGTTTCGTCTGAAACCTTGGGAGGCTGATAAAATTAGGCATGTTCATACCGATAATGAATAAAATGAGCAAAAAAATACTTAAATAATCAACAATGGGCATTAATATGCTCAAATATCGGATGGTAAAATTCATCTAAATCATTGTTTTCCGATGCCTCATGAGCTGACAGTGGTCTTTCAATCCGTTAAAAACAAACATAACCTAAAGTTAATATTTATATTTTTAAATTTTAAAAAATATACTTGAAAAGCGTAAAGCAATATCATATGAAGGATTAAAAATCGGAATTAGTATTCCTTATTTAGGGAGATCGACGTCATGCTGATACGGCTGGTTCTATCGATCAAGAATAAAAGCCTGCAAACCTACGTGGAGGGGCGTTTTCAAGAGGCCGATATCCGCGTAGAAAGTTGCAGCCATGCGAAGACGCCATGGCAAAATGTGATTCGCAGCTGCGGTGATATCATCGTCATCAGTGAATCTCTCATTCCCCCCAAAACCGAATACAGCATTTCAATGCTCAATGAACTGCCTGAAACGCCGACCACAGTCGTTCTTCATGACAGTGACTCATCGGAGGAACACGCTAAATTGGTAGCTGCCGGCGCGGATGTGGTGCTGTACAGCGGGGTATCCAAAAAGAGCCTGATTGAGGCGATCGAATCCACCGTGGAATCCCGTCGCCAGTTCATCCAGAAAAACCGTTTGAATGCAAGGGGTCACACATCTCCCAAGATCAGTGATTTTATTTCAGAAAGCAGAACCATGCAGATCTTTATGGATGAGGTCTGGAAAATCATCCCCGCCAATTCGCCGCTGCTGCTTTTGGGAGAGACCGGCGTCGGCAAAGAACATCTGGCCAAGGCCATCCATTCCGAAAGCCCTCGGTCCGCCGGGCCGTTCGTCGCGGTAAACACTGCGGCGCTGCCTGAACATCTTCTGGAGAGTGAGCTTTTCGGACATGAACAGGGAGCGTTTACCGGTGCTGTCCGATCGCGACGGGGGGCTTTTGAAATGGCCCACGGCGGGACCATTTTTTTGGACGAAATCGGCGAAATGCCCCTTCACCTTCAAGCCAAACTGCTGCGCGTTCTTCAAGATTATGAAGTGCAGCCACTGGGAAGCGAGCGTCCCATTTGGGTCGATATTCGTGTCATAGCTTCGACCAATCAAAACCTGGAAGATTTGGTGGAGAACGGACATTTTCGTAAAGATCTTTATTACCGGCTCAGCGTAGTGATGCTGACACTTCCGCCGCTTCGCAAGCATAAAGAAGATATTCCCGCGACGACCCACCGGTTCATTGAACTTTACCAGCAAAAGATCGGAAAGGATGTCACCGGGGTGACGGAAGCCGCAATGAAATCCCTCTGCCAATATGAATGGCCCGGAAATGTCCGGGAACTGATGAACGTGATTGAGCGGGCCATGCTGTTGTGCCAGACCGAAAAAATCTCGCTGAAAGATTTGCCCTATGCTTTTCATGATCCAGTGCCCTTTTCAAAAGGAATCGTCCATCCGGATGAAATGATGATAACCACTTGGAAAAATAAGACACTTCCGGAGGTTTGCCGGGAAGTGGTGGATCAGGCGGAACGCCTATACCTTGAAATGGTGCTCAAGGAAAGCAGGGGCCGGGTCGGCCGGGCCGCCAAAATTGCAGGGATCCACACCCGGGCGCTCTATAACAAGATGAAGCGGCTGGGGTTGCAGAAAGAAAGTTTTAAGAGAAAAAACCAACCGGAATTATGATCATTCAACGTTTGGTTTTTTCCTGCCATGGATATGTAATCCGAGAGTGGAATGTGGCCTCTATGGAATGGGTCAATGTTTCGACAATCTTTGCGATATCGCGTGTGGAGACATTGCATTCATCGAACTGACCGTCGGCAATTCGCTTGACAATGTTGAGGAGGATCATTCTTTCAATTTGTTCTTGAGAAGGCGCTTCCATGGACCTAAAGGTGGCTTCGACCGAATCCACTATCATCAATATCGCCGCTTCGAGGCTTTGAGGCTTTGGACCCGGATACCGAAAATCCTTTTTGCGAGGCTTGGATCCGTTGTTTGCCTTGACGGCCTTGTCGAAAAAAAATTCTACCAACAGCGTGCCATGGTGCTGTTTGATAAGGTCCACAATAATCTCGGGAATCCCCATTTCCCTTCCGATCTGTTCGCCGTGTTTGACATGATTGATGATGACCTGAGCACTTTCCAACGGGTCCATTTTGTCATGGGGATTTTCGCCGCCGGATTGGTTTTCCGAAAAAAACATGGGTTCCGCCATTTTGCCGATATCATGATAATAAGCGCCGGTTCTCAAAAGAAGCGTATTCGCCCCGACCGCCTCTCCCACGGCCTGGGCGAGAGATGCCATGGTCATGCTGTGTTGATACGTTGCCGGGATTTTAGCAAAAAGGTCCTTTAAAAGGGGATGCTGCAGATCGGCATACTTTGCCAGTTTAAAGTTTGAGGTGGCATGGCGGCCGACTTCAAGCACCGGCAGTATCAATAGCGCGAGAGGTCCTGATAGGAGGCCTCCCGTAAAGGCCCACGCCAGGCTGCCGGAAAGATTACTGTCCGACGCCAGGGCTTTTAAAGATATCCAAATTTCACTCGATTTTCCCAATAAAGGCATCATGTCTTGCCACTGTGCAGAGAAAGCCAAAAGCACGACCACATTGATCATGCCCACAATGAACGAAGAAAACAGAATGTGAACGCGTTTTTGAATTCGAAGAGACAGCAAAACGGCAGCCAACCCTCCGCTTGCGAAAAAAAGAAATATCTGAAAGGTGCGTGTTGAAAGGATCGTCATTAGCATTGCGCCGATGATTACAGACCATGTGGCGGCGACCCTCCCATGATTTAAGAGAATGACGACGAGCGGAATCATCGCGAAAGGAACAAAATAGATGGGAAACGGCGTGAACAGGAGACAGGATTTGAAAAGAAATACGCTGATAATCAATAGCGAGAGAATCGCGCGGTATGACAGTGTTTTTCGCTGCCCTGAACTTAAGACTTTTAAAATGAACATGTCATTGAACACTATAATCATCAGGGTGATGACAAATATCCAAAGTGTCATGTCGTAAAGATTGTTTTGAGCGAACTTCAGATATGAGTCGACCAGCAGCAGATCCTCTTCGGTGATCACTTTACGAAAAGGTACCAGTATATCCCCCGGGTCGTAATGGATAACTTTAGAGGGATATCGTCTGATGATTTCTTCGATCCGCCGATTATTTTCCCTTTGATCGTATTTCAAGTTCGGCAATAGCGCGGACTGCGAAATTTCTATAACCGGATTCAAGACGCTCTTATCGACCTCCCAAAACAGTTGGTTGGCTTTATCCTGCAACATGAGACGAGCCTGCTCCACCGTCAGGACTTCATTGGTGGGATGGGCGACAATCCCTTTTGGTTTGGGATAGAGCACCTCAATGGCCTGCTTGCCTTTATAGGGTTCCTGATTTTTGGCAATGATATTTTCCATAATGCTTTTTTCGACGGTCAGCATGCCGTTTAGCAGATTTTTCAGATTCGGGTATCCAAGGAATTTGTTCGCCTGGGTTCTGCCGATTTTCAATCCGAATGCATCATGAAGATAATCTACCAGTTCCTGTCCGGTAAGGGGCTTTTGATCCTTGAGGAATGAGATTTCTTTGATCAGGCTCTCCATGTTTTTTTGAACTTTATCAGTAATACCGGGGAGATAAGTATATAAAGGGACATACCGGGAAAGGGCGATATCGCGCCTGCCGCCTAGGGCCTTGTTCTGGTCGAAAGTAAAATATCCTTGAGCCCGGACGGTGAAAGGGGCAACCTTGTCTAGTTCAGGCGGGATGACAGCGAAATAGGCATATTCAACATAGGATGCAATCAAGGTCGCAAGTAAAAGTATGATGTTGAGGAACAGTCTCATAATTAGATCATTTCACGATTCCGGTATATAACTGTTTAAACTGTGGGTCAAGCGAACACATTTTAAAAAGGAAAACAGCCGAAATCTGTTAAACTTACCATAAAATATCAAAAACAATTTATTCCGTCAACCTGCTCAAATTTGTATCATTAAAATGTTGGCGTCACCGAAAGGCGATGTCATTTGTCGTTATCAGGCATGCGCTCACGCGTTTCCCACCAATCTTTGCCGTAATTGATAAAAAGCTGTTCGCCGGCTGAGACGTCTGTTATGGTGTAGAAAATGATGAGATCTCTCTTTGTATCGTGCCAATATTCAATATTATGGTTTTCGGCGTGGTTATAAATGCTTCCGCATCCCAATGGCAACGAGTAATATTCGACTGGTTCTTTTGCATCCTTACCATCTAGTTCCAAATGATATACATAGTCGTTTAAAATACCTGCACAGTCTTTATCTCTGATACGCAAGTGATGGCATTCTTCCACTGTCGTGTCGGCCGGAATGGCGTCGGTGGTGAAAACGCCATGACCGAATTTGCAAGGCGCCACCACCAGATTGGGGTGTCTGAATAATAGTCGTGTTAGGCCTTTTCTCATATTTCGTTCCCGAAACGTTAATCTATAAATCTATGTATTATAAAGACTCTCTGGCCGGCATGCCGGACATAACCTTCAAATTTTATCCTTTCTCGACTTTTATCCCATTACCATGGAAAGGGTCAATAGAAATGGAATCGGACCCCGTTTTTAACCAATGAGATTTAAGTCCCCAAATCCGGGTTTGCATGCTCAATATCGTTATTTGAGCGATCATGGATGTATGTGGCGAATCAAGCCGATCATCTGTGAGATGTTTCTCTGTCATTCGGCCTCTGAATCCTATTGGCATTGGAGATGCTTTTTTCACCGATACATTTTTTATTAAAAATTTTATTAAAAAAAGTGTTGCAATTTATTAAAAGATGTGTTTAATTAAATAAACAATTCGGTTTCAATCTGTCATATCAGAGGATAAAGATGATTGTTTATAAATTCGAATCTTTTTTGCAAAGAGTTTTAGAAGCTACCGGGATTGCTTCGCAAACAGAATTGGCTTCCGCGTTGAAGATTAACCGGTCGGCCATTACGCAAGCCCGAAAAAAAGATGCTATTCCGGATAAATGGATACTCCAACTCTATCGCATATTCGGTATAAATCCTGACTGGCTTGAAACAGGATCAGGTCCGACTTTTCTGAGATCATCGACGGCGGAAGATTCGGTGTTTAAAAATATTCCGAAGGTTAAAGCGCGTTTGAGCGCGGGGGGCGGTTCTTTTGAAATCGGATCTGAAATTAAAGGATATTACGGCTTTCGAAAGGACTGGTTGATTGCCAAGGGAAATATGAACAAAATGGTTATGATGGACATTTTCGGCAACAGCATGGAACCTGAATTAAAGGATGGTGACACCGTATTGATTGATGAATCTCAAAAGGATATTTTGGCAGGTGCGGTGTATGCCGTCGGCGTTGATGACACCATCATGGTCAAAAGACTGGAAAAACACCCCAACAAGCTGGTTTTGCACAGCGACAACAAAGAGTATGCTCCGATATATCTTAAAGGCGATGAGATAAACAGCATTCGCATTATCGGAAAGGTCATCTGGATTGGCAGGGAATTCAGATAATTTTTTTTGGCATCACGGTTTATAAATATAAACTTAAGACTATAATTATAAACAACCGGGGATTTGAAAGGAGAAAAACGATGACGCTGAAAAACTACTATTCGGATTACCATGAAAAGTTTGAATATCACGGGAATACTGCGATTGAAGTCACCAGGGAAAAAGACGGAGTGACCATTAAACGGGATTGGATATTTTTCGATTCAGTCCAAGAAGCTCAGGATTTTTTTTATGACAATCTTTAGATCACTTTAGACACTTTTAACTTGTTCGGCTTTCGGTAAACCAGTCCCTTCCAGGGGTTAAATCAAAGCCGACTCCTCTTGGGTCGGACATTTACTTCAGTTTTGAGAAGACGGAGGATACCATGTTTGATAGAATTGTTGATGGAATACTCGATGTTATTTTGATGGTGATGATTTTAATCATGTCCGTCTTGGGAACATTGATTGTCGGATTGTAGCTTGGGTGTGAACTTGTTAACTCACCAAGGATATAATAATATCAATGGCTTTTTCAAGCGGAATAAATCCCATGTTCAGGGTCAAGTGAAAAAAATGCGGGTTGTCGTATCCCTCTCCGCAAATCAACCGGCGAAACCATAGCGAATTGATATCTCGTCTTTCCAAGACGCTTTCGGCCTGGTGTTCGGGTATGTTCAGATTCGCGACGGCATATTTCTGTCGCCAATCTTTTGGGGCGGACAGACGGATATGAAAGCAATTCGGCGTATCTTTCAGGAAAAAGTATGCGGCCCGCCCAATAATGACCACATTGTCTTCCTTGGCTGTTTCCAGGATCAGATGCTTCAGACTGTTCTGGTATTCTTCTTCTTCGACCACCCGTTTATCACGCCCCACGATTCGCTGAACATAGTCCCTGTTGAATAATTTAGAAAAAATGTTGGATATCCGGTATTCTCTGCTTTTTTCAAAGGATTCCAAGTTTTTTTGCGATACATTCAGGTCTTCGGCGATTTTTTGAAATAAGGATTTGTCGACATATTGATAGTTGAGTTTTTTGGCCAGACTGCGTCCGAGTCTTCTCCCGGCGGATGCGTAATCCCTGCTGATGGTAATGACAGCCATATTTTGTCTCCTTTATTCAGTTTTGAAAAACGTGGTCCTTTGGGCTATGCCAGAGCTCTTTGGCTCTGCCATGGGGTTTTGTATTAAAAATTACAAATTTCAAGCACCAAATCGCAAATGAATCTCAAAATATTTGGGATTTGGTATTTGGAATTTCAATCAATAACTATCAACAGCGCAAATCCCTTCAGGAGGTTGCTAGTGTCCATCCATAAATGAGGATTTTTGTTCAAGATCAAGGCATGCGAAAAAAATAACCGCAGGCATATAGTTGATATTCCGAGGATTATTTTTTGAGCATAACGCAGAGATTGGGCAAAAAGAC
>JBAUWG010000541.1:0-2573 GCA_049583675.1 Desulfobacterales bacterium
CAGATAAAGCGTGTTTGAAAAACCGGATGTTTTAATCTGTTCTTCGTATTTTGGATACGGGATGGTGTAATTTTTTATAAATTCCACAACATCCCGGATGATATTGCCGGATCGGGCGTCAAAATAACGGTCGATATCCTTTCTTAACGCTTGATTGATCTGTTGCATCGAGCCGTCAAGAGTACTTTTAATCACCGATTTTATTTGATTCATTCTCAGCCGATGCTTTTCTATATGCGTCATGATTTCATCAGCGCTGTCTGCATCTTTTGTTAAAATCTTTTGATTGACAAAAACCCAATGTCTGATCCCGGATAAAATAACATTAAGGCGTTCAAGATGATTTTTTAACAAGAGCGCATAACTTCCCCGGCTCAATTTATCATAAAAAGAAATTTTAAAGCGTTCTGTTTCAACGTCTGAAAATGAAACAAGCTCAGTTTCTTTTTCCCATTGTGCCAGCCTCATACGGTCTTTTTGCGACAATTGTAAGGACGGTGTCTTGAACAGATTATAGAGTGCTGAGATAGAATATATTTCAGGAGAAGATTTGACCATCACAAGATCTTCTCTTATACTCTCAATTAACGCCTGAAGATCGCCCATGGATTCATGTTCGCTGAAATCACAATTCACAACAAAAAGGACATTATCCATGATTCCCATTTTGTTTATGATGGATAGAAATTTTATGTCTGCTTCTCGAATCCCTGTTCTGCTGCTAATTACATAAATGATAAGATTCGTTAAGAGAAGGTAATCCTGAATCATGGCCAGATGGAGGGGATTGGGCGAATCACTCCCCTGGCAATCGGCAATTTCGATGTTGCTTTCAATATCACCGGAATCAATTTCCAGCTGAATGGCCTTAAGGTAAACCGACATGGAATCGTCACCCACAAAATTCCAGTGCTCTGTAAATTCGTCGTCTTCATATTCTTTTGTATTACCTTCAGCGGAAAGCATCGTTTTTACTTTTTCAAACCCTTTAAGATATGATGCCAAAAGAATGCTGTCGGTATTTCGAACGCCGTTTGCAATAAGATGATCTAAACTCTGGGAATCAAGGGCTTTTTGAAGATCCATTCTCTCTTTTTGGTGCCGCAGGTCGAATGCATCGTTTTCTGTCCGCCGCTCTAATGTTGGAAAGAGGACCAGAGATCGCGCTATATCGGAATTGATCTCATCCCAGGATTTAAACAACAGTCTTGCTCTAAGCTTGTTCCCGTTTCGAACCCGAGTGACGATAGAAGTTATAACACCGGCGCCTCTTTTTAAATACTCGCCTTTAAAAAGTGAATTGATAAATGTGCTCTTGCCGGATTTAATAGGTCCCACAACCGCAACACGAATGGTCTCTTCCAACAATTGCCTGTTAACGCCGGCATTTGTCTTCTCCCATGTATGAAAAGGATGATCCGACATTCCAGGTATCGATTTGGCATTGGAAAAAAGATCGGAAATATCCTTGCTGACCTTCAGTAGTTCTCCTTTGAGCGAGTTATAGGTATTCGTTTTAGGCATATTTGTCTTGCTGCTTTCGTAATTAATCATTTTTTGAATGTTTATCGGCATTTCTAATACACTGTATCAAATACATTGTCAAAGCGATTTCCTTTGCCCGTTCTTTTTGAACTGGTAAAATCCGGGTGTTTTCATACGGGTAATTTTAGATAACATCGGCCCATCGTCAACCATTTTTAAGAGGTAAAAACACTGCAATGTCATGCGCTTGCATGAGATTTTAGGTGTGAAACTTGCGTTTTATACCCACAATGCCTTGTAACATATGAGATTTTATGGTATATGAAATTGATTTATATCGACAACACCCAATGAAGGAAAATTAAGTCTATGTCGGAAAAACATCCTGAGTGCCCTTTGTATAATCCGTTAAATTGCAAAGAGTATTACAATCCCAAATTATGCGCATTTGTCAGGAAAGATAAAATTTGTCTCAAGAAAAAAAAACCACGATCAAAAAAGAACCCAAGTGCGAAATGACATCACTTGCTTGAACTTGACAAAAATCAATATTTCTCAAAGGTCTCAGGGTTAGAAAAAGTTTGGCCGCAAGAGGACCAAAAAAAAGCGAGGTGTTTAAGCGGAAAGCGGTTTATGCATGACCGGATGTATTCAAAATCAAAGCGGGATCCACCCCGATCTTTTTTAGAGATGCTTCCCATCGTTTTTCAACGGGCATATCAAATATAACATCTTCAAAAACAGGGGAAGTCAGCCAGGCATTTTCTTTGATCTCCGAATCCAGTTGGCCGGGTCCCCAACCGGCGCATCCGAGGGCAATGATCTATGATATAGGTCCTCTGCCCATCGCGACCGATTCCAAGATATCGCCGGTGTTGCTTAACGCAAGCGTAGGGGTAATCATAAGACAGCCCTCCCATCCAAACGGCGGTCCATGGAGAATGAATATTTCTCCGATATGAACCGGCCCGCCGATGTGAACTGGAATGGATGAAACCTCGGGGATAAACCTGATATCCAGTTCATCAAAAATATCTTTTATCAGCAGAGAAGGATGAACTCTGTTCACAACAATCCCCACGCTCCCG
>JBAUWG010000542.1:0-4218 GCA_049583675.1 Desulfobacterales bacterium
GACTACCATAGTCTATGTTTTATGTAAAACATCATCTCCTATTCACCGATTAGAGACTGAATACCGCTTAAGACAAAAATATCAAATGCCGATAATATGTTAAAGAAGTGAATGACTTGAGCCAATATTCATAAAACAGCGTCTGGCCAAAGAGAGTATGTTTACCTTTTTTTCAAATTTTTCAAGACCCATGAAGTTTCCCCTTAAAACCTACTCGGTGCAGTTTCCGATGGACAAACTGTCTCCGGGCGTGGACAACATCCATATGGATGTATATCTGAGTCCCGCGTTTTGCCATTCCACCCGCCGCTTGGTTCGGCAGCTTTTTCTAAAATACGCCAAAATGAAAAACGTTTTAGACGTGGATGGCACATCCAGTTTGGTTTCCGAAAGAGATGCGTTTAAGCAACATTGCGGTGATGTCCTGCGCTCGGCAGTCAATAAAGCAAAGTCTGCTTCAGAAATTCAAATCGATCTGCTGGCCCAAGTTGCGATTATCAAAAAATTGACAAAAGAAATTTCATCCCAGTTTAATCGGTTGTCGGAAGATCTTAACGAGATTGCCCGAAGACATGATATCTCATCCAGCGAAGGGTTGAGCGGATATATTAAAATAAAAGAAAAACTATCTCGAATTCAGGAAAATAAAAAGTCCATCCTGCTCCGCGTTGCATCCGAACTATTCCGGTATCTGATAGAGGTTCAACAGGAAAGCATCTCAGAAATGCGGGAATCGATATTGGGACCTGAAACGATTCTGCCCGACGATTTCTTTTCCAATCCCATTATCCACGCAGAGAATCCTTTTGAGGATCTGTTCATGATGGAAAAATATGTTTTAATCGGCCATCGTTTTGAAGATACCGATAGCTATGAGAATTTGTTGGCCTTGATTAGAAAACTCTTAAGAAAGATCTTATTAAAAAATTTTTTAACAGATCCATCTGCTGCAAGCGGATGGGTCGATAAAACAAAAATCCGCCGGACCCGCGAATCATCTGCAAAATACGCTAAGGATTCCCGCTATGACGAAATAGACATATGGCTAAGACATGTGGATAACATGGATAAGCTGTTTAACGGCTTTAAATCAAGGAACCAGTATAAGGTTCTTAAAAAGCAAAAAGCAGACCGGAAAGAACTTGAAAACCTCAAGAATTTGGCGAAAAACCAAGAAAAACTATTACATTTTTTTTATAAGAATTTCAAAAAGATCGGTCTTATTCAACGAATCACCGCGCTTTATGAAATGAAATCGATTTATCTTGAATATTGCCCGCCGTTGGTGCCCCATCAGGTTTTACAGTATCTTATTCAACCCGAAAAAAGAAAAGACATCACGAAGCAGCTTTCTCGCGTCAAAGGATTTTACGGCAAATCATTTTCCATAGCACCGCTGAAAAAAAAGATCGCGGATCTTAAAAAGATTACGGCTCGAGAGAAAAAAAAATATTTGATACAGTTTTTAAATGACTTTTCCCGTTATCACAGGGACCTCCAAAATTTCTTGATGCTCAGAGAAGCTATGGACAGCATCAATCTTGTATCGGAGAAGAAGATCATCGATCTGTCCCGTGAAAATCATATCCTTTATGAATTTTTGCTGCACGACGAACAACCGCCTGAAGACAAACCGATTATCAACCATGTGGTCGTCAAGGCGGATGTTCGCGATTCCACACGCATTACCTTGAAGATGCAGGAAAAAGGATTAAACCCCGCATCTTTTTTTAATCTCAATTTTTTTGTTCCCATAACCGGCATCCTGTTTAATTATTCTGCCGAAAAAGTATTTCTCGAAGGAGATGCGGTTATCCTGGCCATCTCCGAGCATAAAGATGCCCAACAAGAATGGTATTGCGTCTCACGGGCCTGCGGTCTTGCAAGCAGTATCCTTCAAATCGTACAAAAATATAATTTGCAAAGCGAAAAGCATCAACTCCCGGTACTCGAACTGGGTATCGGGATAAGCTATACGAACAGTCCGCCGACGTTTCTCTTTGATGAAAGTCACCGTATCATGATCTCACCGGCGATCAACGCCGCGGATCGAATGGCCAGATGTACGAAACCACTGTGCCGGGAAATTCATAACCCCGAATATCCCTTCAATCTTTACGTATTTCAAACCGCATCGGAAAATAACGCCGAAGCCCCTGAGAACGATCTTCTGTTGCGTTACAATGTAAACGGCATTGAATTGAATGCCGAAGGCTTTTCAAAATTGTCCCAAGAAATCGACCTGCAATCATTCACCTGCCACATTCCTGAATTGCAAGCGGAAAAGATCAAAGTTCATACCGGCAAAATCCCAACGAAAACCGGCAGGTATCAGAGATTAATCATACGAGAGGATCGAATATCGGTTGTTTCTCCTCATGATTTTTCCATCATTCGAAAAACCGATCAAAAATATTACGAAGTTTGTACGCATCCAATGCTTTATCAATATGTCGAAAAGTTTTAATTTCTGTTTAAGCCAATTTTTACAATTCACATCAGTTTTCCCACCTTTTGTTCCACCGCATCGATAATGACGCCATTTTTCATCAATTCTTTAACCTTATGAATATCTTCATGCAAGATCCGATCTGTTTCCAAATGGGGGACGACATTTCTGATGGCGGTGTACGCGGCCAAGGATCCTTCACCCGGTTTCATATTGGTAAAAAGATCCAGTGCTTGTGCACCACACAGAAGCTCAATGGCAATGACGTCTTCGGCATTTTTGACAATGTCTCGACATTTTCGTGCAGAAATCGTTCCCATGGATACATGATCTTCCTTATTGGCGGAAGTCGGGATAGAATCCACGCAAGCCGGGTGAGAAAGTATCTTGTTTTCAGAAACAAGGGCGGCGGCGGTGTACTGGGCAATCATAAAACCCGAATTCAAACCGCCATCGCTGACCAGAAATGCCGGAAGACCGCTCAGCATAGGATTGACCAGCCGTTCAATGCGACGCTCTGAAATATTGGCCAATTCAGAGACCGCTATACCGAGAAAGTCCATGGCAAGGGCGACAGGCTGGCCATGAAAATTTCCCCCCAGCAGAAAATCCTGAGAGTCCGGGAAAATAAGCGGGTTGTTCGTTGAGGCATTCATCTCCGTTTCCAGCACTTTTTTTGAATAATAGACGGCATCCTTGCTGGCGCCGTGAACTTGGGGAGAGCATCTTAATGTATAAGCGTCCTGAATACGGTGACAGTCCTTATGAGAGGTCACAATTTCACTGCTCCGGGTAATCCGATACATATTGTCCGCAGACAAAGCCTGACCCGGATGGGGCCTGACCTGATGAATTCTCGGATCGAATTCCATCCGGCTTCCCATGAGAACTTCAAGGCTGACGGCTGCGGCAATATCCGTCAATTTGGCAAGATTTAAAGCATCATACACGGCAAGTCCGCCTATGGCCGTCATGACCTGGGTGCCGTTTATCAGCGCAAGCCCTTCCGCCGCTTCCAGCCTAAGGGGCGTCAAACCGCAATGATTTAACGCGTCCGATCCGGACATCTTCTTTTGGTTGTAAATCGCTTTTCCCCGGCCGATCAGCACCAGAGAAAGATGTGCCAGAGGAGTCAGGTCGCCACTGGCGCCCACGGAACCTTTTTCCGGCACCACAGGAACAACACCTTGATTCAGCAAGGTTATGAGATGTTCGACGGTTTCCAGGCGGATGCCCGAACACCCCAGCGCAAAATCTTTGATGCGAAGCGCCATAACCGCCCGAACGGTTTCTTCATCGAGCATATCCCCGGTTCCCGCTGAATGGCTCATGAGAATATTTTGTTGAAGCTGTCTCGTGTCTTTAGCTGATATAGCAACATCGCTAAGCGCCCCGAAACCGGTAGTAACACCATAAATGGATTTTTCTTCTTTTACCCACTGCTCGATGAGTTTGCGGGCTTTTTCGATCCGTTGTTCGGATTCTTCTGCCAATCGTACTTTGGTGCAGCGTCTTGAGATATCGACAAGCTCCTCAAGAGTCATTCTTTTCATCCCGATGGTGATCGGTTTCATTAGAACCTATCCTTATTATGTTGTACCTGTTCAGTGGATACGTTTCCTTTGAACACGGTTTAGCTCAAAATACATACCGTCGATTTCCATCAACGCCGGTAAAATGGGACAGGCCGGAAGAATTTCTTATTGTATCCATCCAAACAACCATAATATAATTCATTTAAAAATACAATTGGACATCCGCTATCCGAC
>JBAUWG010000543.1:0-16706 GCA_049583675.1 Desulfobacterales bacterium
GTCCAGGATATTGAACGTTCCAATGCCGTATACGATAAATGAGGTCAGAAATATCAGCGCGGCCGAGATTTCAGCGGATAGTTCTCCTGAAAACCGGCGAACCAGCAGAAAGATAATAAACGCCGAAAGGCCGGTGGCCATTGCCGAAGGGAAGCGAACAGCGAAAGCATTTTCTCCGAACAGCTCGATGGATAAGGCATTCAGCCAGTATCCCAGCACAGGTTTTTCAAAATACCTGAGTCCGTTAAGTTTCGGTACGATCCAGTTGCCGGAAGCGATCATCTCCCGGGGAATTTCAGCATATCGTGATTCATCGGGAATGATAATGGGTCGGATCCCCAGCGGCAGGATATAAAGAAACACAAAAATGCCAAAGGCGGCCACATACGATTTTCTCATATTCTATTTTACACCTGAATGGAAATCCATCCGTCACGGCCATGAATTTTTCCGCGTTCAATGGAAGACTTTTCGACGGGGGAACTCTCCTGAAGAAATGTGCCCAGAGGAACAAGTACGATCTCTTTTGACCGGGCCTTCTTTAAAAACCGGTCGAACATTGTTGCACAGGAAATGCCTTCAACTTCAGCGTGAACCGTCAGCACATTCAACGCTTCGGGTCTTACCAGCGACAAAATATATTCGTTATAATTAAGTTCCGAAACGCTCCCACGCCCGATCACTTCGTCATAGGTCGGCAGCGTCGCCGGAATCTGGGGCTGGGATAACGTCTTACCATCGACACTGGGATGAAAAATACTTCTTCCCCTGCAATCGCTGTTATAGTGAAAAGGAAGCCTTTCTTTTTCTAAGAGCACCTGATTGTTGCATTTCCATGCAGGCGCGGCAGAGCAGCTTGGCGGTTTACCCGTGATTCGTGTCAGTTCATCAAACCCTTTAAGGAGTATGTGTCTTAGGGCCGTTCGGCCCATCGTATCGATATGAGTTTGCCAGTGATAATGATCCCAGGCATGCAAACCGATTTCATGCCCTTTGTTTGATGCCGCCCTGATAATACCGGCCAGCCGCTCTCCGATAACGGGCCCGGGGAAAAAGGTTCCTTTTAAAAGAATATCCCATCCATAAAGGCTCGATGCCTTCGTACGCAACATCTTCATAAAAAAAGCAGGACGCAGCAAACGCCACAGGTGACGTCCCATGTTGTCGGGACCCACGGAAAAAAAGAAAGAAGCCTTTATATTGTGCGCTGACAGTATTTCGCAAAGGTTCGGCACCCCGATTTTTGTGCCTCTGAAGGTATCAACATCAATTCGCAAACCGATTTTCATGGACTTTTCGTCTCGGGCTATAAGCTTTCTCAAAATTAGGATTTTCGGTTGAGATCAAGGCGAGGCCGAAGATCAACCCGCAGGCATACTCAAGTATGTCGAGGACTTGATACGAGGGCTCAACGCCGATATCGATCGAAAAGACTTTTTTGAGATAGCTTCTAGAAATCATTCGGCCGGCCCACACCACATTCTCCGGTTCTAACCGCTTCTTTTAGAAAAAAATCGAGGGTTTCTTCAACCGATTGTTCGATATCGATCTGCGGACTCCAGTTTAAAAGTCGTCGCGCATTATCGATGCTCGGCTTTCTATGCTGGACATCCTCATATCCGGACCCGTAATAGGCTTTGCTTTCAATCTCGCGAAGCCCGGCAAAAGGAGGAAATTGTGTATGCAGCGGATGCTGGTGGAATTTTTTAACGAGAATTTCGGCCAGCTCTCTGATGCTGGCTTCATTGTCAGGATTGCCGATATTGATAATTTTTTTATCACAGCAACCGCTTTTATTTTCGATAATCCTGTAAAGGCATTCGACGCCGTCTTTCACATCGGTAAAGCAGCGTTTCTGGCTCCCACCGTCAACGAGTTGGATCGGCGTGCCTTCCGCCAGGTTGAGTATCAACTGGGTGATGGCCCGGGAACTGCCGATCCGTGCAGATTCCAAGCTGTCGAGCCGGGGGCCTATCCAATTGAATGGTCGAAACAACGTGAACTGTAACCCCTCTTGAGCGCCATAAGCCCATATGACCCGGTCGAGCATCTGCTTGCAGCATGAATAAATCCACCGTTGTTTTCGGATGGGTCCTAAAATTAAACGGGAGTGGTCCTCGTTGAATTCCGCTTCGTTACACATGCCGTAGACTTCCGAAGTAGATGGAAAAATGATACGCTTTTTATATTTGACGCAGTAGCGAACAATACGAAGGTTCTCTTCAAAATCGAGCTCAAAAACCTTTATAGGATTGCGGGTGTATTCGATAGGTGTTGCAATGGCCACCAGCGGCAATACCATATCACACTTTCTGACATGATATTCGATCCATTCGCGATGGATGGAAATATCCCCTTCTGAAAAATGAAATCCGGATCGATCCTTGAGTCTTTCTATAGAAGTCGATCCAAGATCCATTCCATGGACTTCATATTTTCCGCTGTTCAAGAGCCTTTCACTGAGGTGATTCCCGATGAATCCGTCAACCCCCAGAATAAGCACGTGCTTTTTCCGTTCCTGTGCCATGCGGCATATCGTCAATTCATCGAATCTCATTCCCGGAACAAAATGCATTTCCGCTGCAAGTTGTTTCCCACCCATAAATAAACCACCGTCAGGTTGTCCGAATTCCACCTTTATGGCGTTTCTCCCACAGGCGATGACCAATGGATCGTCGGAAAGAACCGTTCCGGGCGAACCGCTGCTTTCATCCACGACAATCACTTCCCAGAAGATGCATTTCCGATGGCCCATAAGTGCAAAACTTCCAGGATATGGGCGGGTTACCGCTCTCACAAGATTTCTGATGTCACCGGCAGCCTGATTCCAGTCGATCTTGCCGTCTTCAGGCCTCCGGCCGCCAAAGTAGGTGGCCAGAGAATGATCTTGGGGCGTTCTGGAGGCCTTGCCTTCGCGCAATGCCGGTAAAATATCGTTGAGCATATCGGATGCCGCCTTGCCTGCCTTATCGTGAAGGGTTCGAGCCGTATCCGTATCTGATATCGATATTTTTTTCTGGCCGACGATATCGCCGTCATCGGGCCTGGGGGTCATGTAATGAAGCGTGACGCCGGTTTCGGTCTCGCCATTGACCAGCACCCAGTTAATGGGACATCTTCCCCGATATTTCGGCAGCAACGACCCATGAAGATTTAATCCACCCGCCGAAGGGATATCCAAAATGTTTGAACCGATCATGTTGCGATAATAAAAAGAAAAAAGAATATCCGGAGCGATATTCTCAATTTTTTTGACCCATATGGGATGGTTGATATTTTCCGGCGAGTATACGGGAATGCCACGGCTTGCTGCGATTTCGGCCACTGAATCAAACCAGATATTTTCATTTGGATTGTCTTTGTGTGTGAAAACCGCCGCAATCTCGAATCCATTTTTGAGCAGCGCTTTAATTCCGATACATCCGATATTGTGATAGGCCAACACGATTGCTTTCATTTTCGTCCTTTCCCTCAAACCCATTATGCCAGCTCTAATCGAGTCAAAACACGATTAGACGTTATTCGTTATTCGTTATTTTAATTTCAAATTCTGGGGCAGCGCATCTCTAACTATTTTGTATCGCTGCCGTCTGAAATCCGCTGGACGAAATATCTGGGCCGGGCTCTTACGTCATAATATATTCTGCCGATATACTCACCCAGCAGTCCCATAGCGACAAACTGAGCACCCACAAATATAAATAACACCGCAAAGAGCGTAAACACGCCTTGGGCCGCCCATTCTGCGCCGTAATACATTCGCATGATCAAAAGGAACACGCCAAAACCAATGCCGGCCGCTGAGATTATCCCTCCGAGTATGCTCAGCACGCGCAATGGAAAGGTTGTCATGCTGGTTAGAAGATCAAACTGCAGCATCGCCAGTTTCATAAGGTTATATTTGGACTCGCCTTGTTTCCGTGATTCATGTTTGACATCAATCTCTGTGGTGGTACGGGCAAAGCTGTTGGCGAGAATCGGAATAAATGTGCTGTGCTCCCCACACTTCAATATCGCCTCAACAATATGTCTTCGATAGGCGCGCAGCATGCAGCCGTAGTCATGCATCATCACACCGGTGGCTTTCTGCACCCCTTTATTGACAACCGCGGAAGCTGCCCTTCTAAACAGCGAGTCCCGCCGGTGCGTCCTTACGCTACCCACCACGTCATATCCCTTGTCGATGGCCTCGACCAGTCGCGGAATTTCTTCGGGCGGGTTTTGGAGATCCGCATCCAATGTTATAATAATATCACCTCTGGATTGCTCAAATCCGGCAATGACCGCCGCGTGTTGTCCATAATTTCGATTTAAAAAAACCCCAACCACATTACCGGGATTTTTTTTTGCGGCTGATTCGATTTTTTGAACAGACCCGTCCGAACTGCCGTCGTCAACAAGAATAACTTCAAAAGGACGTCCGGTCTTGTTGCAGGCCAAAAGGCAGCGCCGAATGAGTTCATCAAGGTTTTCTACTTCATTAAACGCCGGAATAACAACGGATAGTAATGTTTGATCGTTCATGATGTCAAAATGTCTTTTATGGTGTCGACAACGTCATCCACATCTTTGTGCGTCATCTCCGGGAAAAGCGGCAAAGAGCAAATGCGATCCGAATTCCATTCCGTATTGGGTAACAGACCCGATGGAATCTTCATGGTTTCCCGGTAAAAGGTTTGCTGATGAACGGCCCGGAAATGAAGACCGGTACCGATATTTCTCTTTTTGAGCGCCGCCATGAAATCGTTGCGGCTCAACTTCAATTTATCAGTATCAATGCGAATGATAAACAAATGCCAGGAATGTCTATGGGGATAATCCGGAATTCCAAGCGGCTGTATTCCTTCAATTTCTGGAAGCCTTTCCCGATAATATAAAGAGAGTTGCGTCCGTTTGTCGTTAAAGGCTTCAATCCTGGCCAGTTGACAAATTCCGAGAACGGCCAGGATATCCGGCAGGTTATACTTAAATCCGGGCTCCAGGACCTGGGCCTGAGGCGATCTTCCCTGAGTCCGGCGATCATAGGCATCGACGCCCAGGCCGTGAAATTTCAGCCGGCGAATTCGATTGACAAGATCAAGGTCGTCCGAACAAAACATGCCGCCTTCACCGGAAGTGATATTTTTAATGGGATGAAACGAAAATATCGAGGTGCCCCTTTTGCCGACTTTTTCTCCATGATACTCGGTGCCGGCGGCATGGGCCGCGTCCTCGACAATGGCGATATTTCGGCGTCCTGCGATCTCACGCACAGGCGCCATATCCACCGGAGCGCCCGCAAAGTGTACCGGAATGATCAAACGCGTTCGTTCGGACAGCTTTTTTTGAATGGATTCCGCGCTGACCATCAGGGTTTCTCTGTCGACATCTGCAAAAACCGGCACGGCACCGCTTAAGACAATGAGGTTCACGGTGGAAACCCACGTCATGGACGGGGTGATCACCTCGTCGCCGGGGCCTATCCCCAAAGCTTTTAAAGCCAGGTGCATTCCCGCGGTTGCCGAAGACAGGGCCACGGCGCCGGCGCATCCGGTATATTTGCAGAATTTTTCCTCAAACTCGGCATTTTTTGAACCGGTGGTAATCCAACCGGAACGAAGGACCTCGCTGACGGCGGCGATATCCGTTTCAGTGATACTCGGTCTTGAAAACGGCAAAAATTCTTTTCTCATGGACAATCTCATACAGGTTCTTGAATTTAATTTCAAGCGCTTAGCTTTTATTCGGTCCAAATTTTTTAAAAAAAACAGGTAAAACGATCAATACCAGGGGTAATTGTGCAATCAAACCGGAAATGATGGCAATTGCCAAAGGTTTTTGCATGGCGGAGCCCTGTCCAATTCCCAGTGCAAGGGGCAGCAAAGCCAGGATTGCCGCAAAAGTTGTCATGGCAATGGGACGCATGCGGTTCTTTCCCGCCTGAATCAGTGCTGTCTTTTTCTCTAATTCAGCCGGAAGCGTTCGATATTCCGAGACATAAAAGATAGCGACCTCTGTTACGATGCCCACAATCATCGTCATGCCCATCATGGCTGAGATGTTGATTTCCGTGCCGGTGATATAAAGCCCTATAAACACCGCTGTTAGGGCGAGAAGAGTGTTTATTAGAATGAGAACGGCAACGTGAAAGCGCTCATATAAAAAGAGCAGGAGCAAGAATACAAGAATTACCGCGGAAACAAAAACGGTGATGAGTCCTGTAAAGGCGATTTGCTGCTGTGCATAGAGGCCGCCGAGGGTGTAATAGACGCCTTTGGGTATCAATCCCGGTGTGCTAAGAGCATACTTGACGTCCCGGATCACCGACCCCAGGTCCCGGCCGGAGATACGTCCTGTGACGGCAATCATTCTTTTCAGATCGTCACGCATGATCTGGGGTTGTCCGATAACCGCTTTGATCGTTGCTACTCGTTTCAGCGGAAAAAGATGTCCGTCCGGAGCACGAAGGCGAAGGTCACGGATGTCCGAAACTCTGGCGCGGGCGCCTGACGGAATCCATACCCGCACCCCGACCATCTTAGGGCCTTGCTGTATCTGAGTCGTTACGTTGCCGGTCAAAAAATCGGACAGCGTCCGTGTGATGTCCTCCGGGTTCACCCCTTCCAGGGATGCCTTATCGCGATTCACCCCGATATCCAGGGCATCCCCGGCCAGCACGATGCCGTTTTTGACGTCAACCACACCGGGAATTTTTTGGATCGTTTCGGCGATCTTAGGCCCCAGGCGCCTGAGCAACCTGCCGTCGTCGGAAAAAACCTTGATCTCGATAGGCTGAGGAACGGCGGTCAGATCCCCGATCAAATCCTCCATTAACAAGGACATCTCGATCCGGAGTCCCGGGACCGTATGTTCTATTCGTGTGCGAACATCATCCATGACCGTCCATATGGGACGCCGGGGAAACGGTTTCAACCGTACGAAAAAATCACCCTCATTGGCTTCGGTAAAGGTACCGCCGAGGGAAAATCCCGTACGGCGCGAGTAAGTCTGGACATCGGGGGTTTTCTGCAATATGCTCTCAACCTGGCGCAGCAAACGATCTGTTTCTTTGAGGGAGGTCCCGGGAAAAGAACGATAATCAAGGATGAATCCGCCTTCATCCATTTTGGGCATAAATCCCGAACCCAGGTGTTTGTACGAAAACCATCCGGCAGCAATTAAAGGGACAATCATCACCAAAATCAGGACCGGACGGGCCAGGACCGGTTTCATAATCGCCTCGTAGGAGCGATGAAACACCCGGGTCAATGCACCCTCTTCTTCGCAATCCGCATCTTTTTCATTGAGAAGATAATCCGCCAGCAACGGCACGGCCAGCCATGCGATGAAATATGAAATAATCAGGCTGGAGGCCATGGTCAGGGAGAGGGATTTGAAAAAGGCGCCGGTAACCCCGGACAAAAAAGCCATGGGGGTAAATATAATGATGGTGGAGGCGGATGAACCTGACAAGGGCGATGTAAACTCCCGCACGGCCTTCATCACACGCTCATGATGGCCGCCGGTGCCGCTGCGCAGTCCGCGAACAATCTGCTCCTGCATCACAATCATATCGTCGATGATCAGCGCTATGGCGGCCGCCATACCCCCGAGGGTCATGATATTAAAACTCATATGGAGCGCATAGAGCAGCAAAATGGTGGCGGCGACGACACAGGGGACCGTTACGGCGGCGATAAACGTCATTTTGATGTTTCGCAGGAAAAGCCACAATACCAAAACCGCAAACAATACCCCGATGATTATGGCATCCCGCACACTGTAGGCCGAGGCAATGATCAGCTGCGTTTGATCGTACCAGTTGGCAATCCTGATTCCTTTCGGCAAACGAGACCGCAATCCGGCCAGCTTATTTTTTACGCCCCTGGCAATCTGAACGGTATTGCCGCCGGGCTGCTGATAAATCTGAAAAAGCACGGCATCGTGTCCATCGGCGGTGGCCCGGGTCCATTGCGGCTTGGTACCCCTGCTCACCGTGGCAATATCATCCAGACGCACCAGGCCGTTTTTTCCCGAGCGAAGGATGGTCTCCCGGATCTGATCCAGATCGTGAAATCTGGTGTCGGAAACCGTAAGGTAAAGCTTATAGTGATCCTGGATTCGACCGACGGCGGTAATGACATTGGCGGCAGAGACGGCTTTTGCGACATCATTTAGCGACAGACCAAAGGAGGCAAGGCGCGCAGGGTCCACAACCACATGGTATTCTTCTATGCCGCCTCCCTGAACACCGACTTTTGCCACGCCTTTGACGGTGGATAAAACGGGACGCAACTGGTATAATGCAATGTCCCGCAACTCCACCAGTGAATGGGTGTCTGAGGTCAGGCTGTAGGCCAGTACCGGCATCACGGTGGGATCCATACGGCGTACCAGATAAGTGGTCCCCTGGGGCAGACCGGGCAACACCTGGTTAATGGCGGATTCCACCTGCAACTTGGCAGCAACCATATCGGCGCCCCAGTCAAAATTAATCGATATCTCGGCGCTCCCACGGCTGGTGGTTGAACGAACTTCTCGAACGCCGGGTACGGCTCGAACCGCCTCTTCCACGGGCCAGGTCACCTCAATAGCCATCTGTTCGGCAGGCCGGTCACCGGCATCCAGGTTTACCACCACGCGAGGAAAATTGACGTGAGGAAAAAGGGCTACCGGAAGCTTCAGGCTGCCGGCCAGTCCGCCCAAAGCCAGAATGAAGATCAGAAACAGGATCGAGCGGCGATGACGCTGCATCCAATCCGTAAGGATCATCAGTGCACCTCCGTCTGAACCGCCATGCCATCTTTTAGCTCATAATTTCCTGAGTTTACTACTAAATCACCTATATTCAAACCTTTACCGGCAACCTCGATCCTCGTGTGATTTTCCAAGCCGGGTTTTACAATTCGTTTCAGAGCCCGGCCCTTTTTCACGATAAAAAGAACGTAATGATCGTCTTCCGGCAGCACAGCGGTGCTGGGGACAACCATCGTTTTTTTGGAGGCGATGACGATTTTCCCGCGAACATACCCTCCTAAAAAGAACCCGTCCGGCGATGCCAGGGATACAAAAATATTCACTAAACGGGTGACAGGATTGACCGATCGGGAGATGGTGCGGATTTGTCCCGGAACCTCGGAAGATCGAGAGATGTTCACCAGGGACAATAAGACGGGCTGTCCCTTCCTCAAGCGACCCGCATCGGACTGTTCGACGCCCAGATGCACCCCTATATGATCCTGGGGAACAATTTCTATAAGGGGAGTGCCGGCCGGCATTACGGATCCCTGCTCGACATGGACTTTGTAAATAATTCCCGAAGTTTTGGAACGAATTTGTTTTTCTCTTCCAATCCCGCGCTGTCTAAGACTTTTTAACTGCAGTCGGGCTTGCTGGAAGACCTCTTCGGCAGCCAGGAGTTCTCCTCTCGTTGCCAGCTTGAGATCCACCCGCTCCCGTACTTTCCGGAGCTTTTGCTCGGCGGAGGTATAAGCCCTTTGCGCCTGCTCCACCTGGAGTTTCGCTACAGGGCTGGGATCGATTTCCAGAAGAATATCGCCCTTTGAGATCCTCTGCCCCTCACTGATAAATATACGGCGAACCCGGCTTTCATAAGAAACCGAAACGGTCTCTACGGCTCCCGGCTCGGGGGCAACCGTTCCGTAAGCAGTAATTGTTTCCATTATCGTCTCTTTTTTAATGGGCGTCACTTGCACTTTCGCAACCGGACTTTGTTGTAAGATATCGCTTTCAGCGGGTTGTTCGGAGGATTTCGAGAACAATAGAAAGTACCCGACTGCCAGAACAATGATGCTCATTGCAATGCAAGTCATCATGATCCATTTCGTTCGTTTCATTTTAATTCTTTCTCCTGCCATATTTCCGGTTCGGCTTTAATCATGGCCTCCATCTTTTACACCGGCATCTGCTTGTCCGATATATTCTCCGGCGGCAATTTCAAGGGCAATCCCCATGTCCGACAGGTTCCGTTTTAACTGGAGGATTTTCAGTTGCAGGTTGTCTGTTTCATCACGTGCACTATTATAAACGAGGATATCGGTATTGCCTTCTTCCAGAGCTTTTTTGTAGGTTTTGAGCAGGTGTGACGATATCTGGAAGGATTTTTCGGTGGCTTCAATCTGCTTTTTTAAAAATCTCATGTCACCCAAAATGGCGGCGATTTTTGAATGCGCATCGAATACACGGGTAATATATTCATCAAAAAGTTGTTTCCGGCCGGCCCGCGTCTCGGCAATCCGCCCTTGATTCCGATCAAAAAAAGGCAAGTCGATGGCGGCGGCGAAACCGGTAGTGATCACATCTGATACATCTCTGGCATAATTTAAGCCAATATTTATTCTAGGGAATTGGGAAAGGATAGCGGCTCTCACCTGTGCTTCCTGGCTCTCGTAGCCTTTTTTTAATGCAAGAAGGTCGAGCCGCCGGTCTTCCAGTCCCGCCATAATTGTTTGGGTTGTCGGAAGATTATTCCAGGGGGAAAGCCGGATGTCTCGTTGGAGCAACACCTTGTTATCCGGCGGAATACCCAGAATCTGATTCAAGGTGTGACGCTCGTGCTCGTGTTCACTTTCAAGGATCAGAACATTGTTTAGAGCTTGTTGGTAGGCTTTTTTGGCTGCATCCAATTCTAAGCCGGTTACCGCTCCTATTGAGAACCCTCCCTGGACGGCGGTCAGATTTTCCTTGCGTTGTTTCACAATGTTTCTTGCCAGGATCAGTTCTTTTTCGGTAAATATGAGCCGGAATATATTTAACCTTGCCGATTGGGCGACTTGCCACTCCTTCCATGCGATATCCAGATCCACCGATTGAGCATGACGCCGGGCCATTTCTTGTTTAGTCCCACGGGCAATAAGCGACGTTATGTCCCAGCCCAACCCGATACCAAATGCATTGACCGTGTCCTGAGTATTTCCGCCTGTGGGCACATCCAAACTGGAGGAAAATTGAGGGTTGGGAAGAATACCGGCCTGCAAAAGCTGCGCTGCCGCAATTCCTCTTTGATCCCGAATGGCCCGTAGGGCCGGGTTGGCCATTACGGCCAGGATCGCAGCCTCATCCGGTGACAGTCCGTCACGGATATTGAACTCGACGGGCTTTAAAATTGGATGCTTTATCGATTTCGCTTCGATCCGAATGGATTCAAGATTTGGCGGTTTGAGACGTTCGGAAACAATTTTTTCATTCAGCGGCAATTTATGGTAGGTTGCGCATCCAATCATTATTATTGTTAAAATGATTAGAAATAAAAAGCTCTTAGCATATCGATATCGCATAAGTTTACCTGGCACTCGCTCCCTGATTTCCAGCGCCTTTAAATGAAACATGATCTGATTGCTTTTGTATCCGCGTATTGGCTTTGTTTAACTGCGGCATTTGCTATCATTTTATCCTTTATATTGTAGGATTTCTCCCTGTTGATCATTATAATGTTTATTATATAAAATCCCTGGGTGAAGAAACGATGAAGAAAGCGAATACGAGAGATGATTTGGAATTATTTTCTTGAAGGAAAACCGTTTTGATTGGGCAAACGGATATTTACCCGGGTCCCGGCATTGGGTTCGCTTTCAATGGTGATACTGCCCCTGTGAAGCTCGATAATCCGTTTGACGATGGTCAGGCCGAGTCCTGAACCGCCATATTGAGAGGATCTCGATTTTTCCACCCTGTAAAACTGCTCAAACACCCGACCGATATCTTTCTTGGGAATCCCTTTGCCGGTGTTAAAGACCGATACATGAACCATATTGTCTTTTACCTCGGCCGCTATCTCGATTCTACCGCGATCCATGTTGTATTTAAGAGCGTTATCAACAAGATTAATCAAAACACGATGTAGAGAATCTCTATCTGCCCTGATGCGAAAATTTTCAGCAACATCAATCTTCATATCAATCTGACGGGCGTTTAATATTTCAATGTAATCATCATGGACCGATCTTACCAGTGGGGATAGAGCGAATTCTTTGAAATCTATAGTTTCTTTTGCCTCCAGCGCCGACAAATCAAGGAGATTTTTTACAAGACGTTTCATCCGCTGCAAAGTGTCATACTGTTTAAGCAACCGAAACCTGAATGTTTCCGACAATTCTTTCAGGTGGACGGCATCCTCCATAAAGAGTGACAATAAGGTGATCGGACTCTTCAGCTCATGGGAAGCATCGGCGATGAATTGTTTTTGCAGGGCAAATGAATATTGCAAACGATCGAACATGCGATTTAGAGATTCGGAAAGCTCATACAATTCGTCATTGCTTTTACCCAGCGGTATCCGCTGGTCCAAAGACCTGTCATTAATATCCCGCGCCATTTGGTTGATCACGTTGATCGGCGCCAGAATCTTTCCCGCGATATAATAACTTAACACCATCAAGAGTAGCGAGGCAGCGCTCAGTCCTATGGCAATACCCTTGACCAAATCAGCGATTTCCTCTTCCAGTTTTTCCATGGGTTTGCCGATCAGAACTTTAAAGGGTTGACCACGAAGCCTGAAATTGAATGTTTTGATTCGAAAGACCACGTTGTTTTTTCTATTCTGGCCCAAATCGATACGTTCTCGGGGAATAATTCTTTTTGCCATATAGGCCCGATCTGTATTCTTAAAAGGAAGGTCCGCAAATTGTGTCAGCTTTGATTGATATAAAACATGCATTCGATCATCGTATATTTTGATCCAGTATCGTTCCGTATCAAACGGAAAATCAATTTTTGTGGCGTCTTTAGATGGGGTTGTCGTCTTTTCAACCAGACGAACGGCAGTCCCTGCCATGGAGTCCAAATCCCTGTCAATTAATCTGTAAGGTTGTTCCGCCATTTCCAGGAAAACGATCATAGAAAATACAAGGCTCGCCAAAACCCCGGCGCCCGCAATCCATAGGGTTATTTTATATCGGATCTTCAATCTCATCCATCCTCTATAATGAACCCTATTCCGCGGATGGTCCGTATAATGTTTTTGTCTGCATCGTCAATTTTTCGTCTCAAATTTTTGATATGAACGTCGATGAAATTCGACATGGTAAACGGATCGAATGCATCCCCCCAGACATGTTCAGCAATGGTAAATCTGGAAACCGCCCGGTTTTTATTATATAAAAGAAATTCAAGAATTGAAAACTCTTTGGGCGTTAGTTCCACTGACTTGCCTTTGCTACTGACCAGCCGTGTTTTAGTATTCAAAGAAACATCGCCGATCGTCAGCATGGAATTTCTGTGATCCGAAGCCCGCCTCAGCAAGGAACGGATTCTCGCCATGAGTTCCGCAAGGGCAAACGGTTTTGCAAGATAATCATCAGCACCGTAATCAAGCCCTTTTATCTTATCCTCCACAGTCCCTTTTGCCGTCAGCATGAGAACGGGAGTATTTATCTTTGCCTTTCGAATTTCTCTTAAAATCCCAAGCCCGTCAACAAAGGGAAGCATGATATCCAGAATGACAAGATCGTAAGGCGTGTCGAACAGTTTATCCAAAGCCGATGTTCCGTCAACTGCCGTGTCCACATCGTATTTTTGGCCTGCGAGCGTTTCTTTGAGCTGCTCAAGCAACTCTGACTCATCATCCACCACAAGAATTTTCATCGCCGCCTCTATGATAATTACTTTTAATATGTTGCAATTACAAAGCCGTCTTTTGGAATGATGCCGGACGTATTTTTAGCGTTGGTTTTCAAAGATAATGGTTTGGGAAGTTTTGCCTTCCAGGATTGATATCTTTGGAAATTAAAAACAGCAACGATGCGGCCGGGATATCTTTTAACCAGCGCATTAAATCCGTCGATGGTTAAAAGACGTTTTTTTGAATCTTTATAGTTTAGCCCGTACATCAATTCTCCGCCCCCGCCGATCAAATACACATCATCTCTCCTGTAAAACCAACAGACAGCCCTGACCTGATCTTCATCCGACACTAAAATGGTATCCGGATGCACCAGATGTAAATTTTGAAGCAGCATCTTCCCGGGTGTCTTGGTCTGCAACGTCACGCCAGGCAGAATAAAGGGTATGGTAAAAATGATGAAAATCGGAGAAACTGCGTAAAATACGATCTTTTTTTTGTATTCTGTTTTGCGGCATGCAACAAATAACAGGTATGCAAATGTCATCAGTCCGGCAACCGCTAATCCCCATTTCCAGCTTTGAGAATAGGGCCTGAAACCTTTAAATCCGATACTCTGGACCCCTATTAAAGCAATCGCAATTCCAAGGATCAGTAATGCCAGGGACTTGCCGCCGGCGTTGAACGCTTTTTTACCTCCTGATTCAAAATATTGATCCAAACCGATTGATATAAGAATGGCAAGCGGCGGGAAACAGGGCAGGATGTAGGTGAGAAGTTTTCCTTTACAGACCGAAAAAAATAAAAAAGGAAACAGGAACCAGCATACCGCAAAGCGAACCATTGCGTTTTTAAGGCCCATCCTTTTTAAGCCCAAAATGACTGCCGGAAAGAGAAATGCCCAGGGCAAAGCCGCCGCCGGCAAGACAAGAAAAAAATACATAAATGATTGGCTATGCTGGGCGTTTTCAGATAAAAATCTTCTGATATGTTCATTCCAGATAAAATATTGCCAGAAGCCGGGTTCTCTAAGATGGATCAAAACCCCCCATGGCAGTGCCACCAGCACAGCACCGGCAATGGGAATCCATGGCATGAGAAATAGCTCTTTGAACCGGCGTTCCCAGATCATAAAGGGGATAATGACCAGCACAGGAACCGCAAAAGCCAGGAAACCCTTTGTTAGAAATGCAAGTCCGCAAAAAATACCGAACAAAAAAAGCAAACCCTGCTTTTTTTTGCCCGAAGTGCCCGCGGAATATGCAAAAAAAAATGCTGCCATGGCAGCAGTCACAAACATGGCCAGTATGCTATCCAGAACATTAAACGTACCCACGCCGTATACTTCGAAACATGTGAGAAAAATAACGGCGGCAATGGCTCCCAGAAAATTTCTGTTTAAAAACCGGCGGACCAGTAAAAAAATAATAAAAGCTGAAAGTCCGGTAGCCATTGCCGACGGGAATCGAGCGGCAAAAGCAGTTTCACCGAACACTTTGATGGATATGGCATTGAGCCAATACCCCAGCACCGGTTTTTCAAAATACCGAATCCCGTCGAGATGAGGAACGATCCAGTCTCCCGACACGATCATCTCACGGGGAATCTCAGCGTAGCGCGATTCATCGGGAATAAAAATCGGCCGGAACCCTAAAGGAAGAATATAGAACAACAAAAAGAAGGCGGGGATTAATATTTTGAATTTTCTTGATAATACATCTTTCATGGTTTAATAATACCCCATCAAAACATGGGAAATATTTCAATAGACAAGATTTATCATTAAAACACTGTACCTATATATCATTTTCATGAAGAATTTATGAACATCGGTCAGTGCTCAACGCAATAATTCCAGCAGAGGAAAAGCTTCGAACGTCCTGAAATTCGAATAAGGGTTGAGATAAGCAGGAGGATCCCCATTATGATGCAAAGGCAGATGCACATCGAAACCAAACTGATTCATGCCGGTGAACCCAAACCCCTTATCGGCGGTGCTGTTACGCTACCGATATTCCAATCATCGACCTTTCAATATACCAATGAGGACCATTATGACAAGCTCAAATACATTCGAATGAACAATACCCCCAACCATTTGGCTCTCCATGAGAAACTGGCGGCCCTTGAAAATGCCGATGCCGCTCTGGTCACATCCAGCGGTATGGCTGCCATCACCACCACCTTATTGGCATTGTTGTCACCGGGAGACCATTTTCTGGCCCAGGACTGCCTCTATGGCGGCACCCTTGACTTTATCACCTCGGACTTCAAACCATTGGGGGTAACCGTTGATTTCATTGATGGAAACAAACCCGATATGTGGGCCAAACAATTAAAGGCCAACACCCGGG
The DNA here is from genome assembly GCA_049583675.1 of Desulfobacterales bacterium. Classification (GTDB taxonomy): domain Bacteria; phylum Desulfobacterota; class Desulfobacteria; order Desulfobacterales; family UBA11574; genus UBA11574. Next base: position 15,913 of record JBAUWG010000543.1, read on the forward strand.
CCATTTACGTGGAAACCATCACCAACCCCTTGATGGCGGTGGCGGATCTGAAAGCCGTGACCACATTCGCTCGAAACCATGGATTGATCTCGATGATCGACAATACCTTTGCCAGCCCTGTCAACTTCCGCCCGGCAGAATGGGGATTCGATCTGTCGCTGCACAGCTGTACCAAGTATCTTAACGGCCATTCCGATATTGTGGCCGGCGCCGTGATCGGTCGTCAAGATTTGATTCACAAAATTGCCCACAAACTCATCCACCTCGGCGGATCCCTGGATCCTCACGCGTGTTTTCTCCTTCACCGGGGAATGAAAACACTGGCTGTTCGAATGAAATACCAAAATGAAAGCGCGCTGGCTATTGCCAAATTTCTCTCCGGACACCCGGTTATTGAAAGGGTTAATTATCCGGGACTGAAAACCTGCAAGGGATATGGCCATGCTATGGAATTGCTGAACGGTTACGGCGGAATGCTCAGTTTTGAAATCAAGGGCGATGCAGCAGATGCCGATCATTTTATCGCACGCGCCCGCCTTCCCATCAGCGCTCCGAGTTTGGGCGGGGTTGAAAGTCTGATTACCCGCCCGGCAACCACGTCTCATGCCGGCATATCTCCGGAGGAACGAGAGATTATCGGAATTTCCGACCGCCTTATTCGACTTTCCGTGGGGCTTGAGGCGACCGAAGATCTGATCGATGATTTTGATCAAGCTTTGACCTAACCGGGATGGTTTTTATGAAAGTATTAGAGAAGTCTTCTTGTTAGCGGGGATCCGTCCGGTATGTTGATG